>DASWHY010000431.1:0-25086 GCA_036397955.1 Thermoanaerobaculia bacterium
CAGCTCGCCGAACTCCTCGTCCGAGAGCTCGCCCAGCTCGTTCTGCATCTCGGCGGCGAGCAGCTCCTCGCGCAGGCGCTGCTCGTCGTTGAGCTCGGTGTCCACCGCCGCGGCGATCTTGTCGAGCACGAAGCCGATGCCGCCCAGGAGCAGCCGGTCGACGAGGATCACGATTTAGACAGCCCCGATCTGAGGGTGAGCGAAGAGCGGGTGGGGGCGTCGAGGGGTTGCGGGGGTGATCCGACCAATGCATTGATCGCATCGCCCTCCTCACCCAACCCTCTCCCCCCCTCGCGGGGGAAGAGGGCGCCATCGGATCGTTCGTGGGCCAGCACACGGTGTCAGGTCTTTCCGCGTACTGAAAGTCATTCGGGCTCGGTGTCGGTCGCCCGCTCCAGGCGCAGCCGGATGTTGACGAAGTTGTAGGGGGGCCAGGGGCCGGTGTACTTGAACTTGAGGTGCTCGTACTTGGCGCCGACCTCTTTGACGCGGGCGTCGAAGTCGGCCTCGCGGTCGCGGGCGACGAGGAAGGCGGCGTTCATGATCATCTTGTCGCCGATCGGCTTGTTGGCGCGCGAGGCGACCGAGACCTGGCCGAGGGCCGAGAAGATCTCCGAGACGAGCTGCTCGGAACGCTCCTGGAGGAGCGAATCGACCAACCGCCCGTACTGCATGCGGGCGAAGTAGGTCGAGCCCTTCTGGGTCGAGATCTCGTGGCGCAGCAGGCGCAGGCTCTCGTCGGCCTTCTCGATCTCCTGGATGACCAGCTCGGGCTCCCACAGGACCTTGAGCCCGAACTCCAGCTTGTCCTGCATCTTGACCAGCACGTCGCGGAAGGCGTCGTAGGCGGTGCGCAGCAGCTCGAGGATGTCCTCGCGCGTCTTGAACACCGTCGAGAAGGACATCGGGATGACGGTGAAGCGCCGCATCACCGCCTCGTTGACCCGCTCGTGGGCGAGCACGTTGTCGCGCGTCGGGTCGTAGACCTCGAGCGGCGTGTCGGAGACGACGGCGGCGACGTCGCGGTAGTTGACGGTGTGCACGTCGGCCGGCTCGTTGCCGATGCCGATCGGCCCGAAGTTGTGCGGCTCCTGCGTGTGGATGATGCAGTAGACGTACTTGCCGCTCTGGCCGTCGCTCTCCGCCGGCGGCGGCTGGACGGCGGTTCCCGCGAGCCCCCCCGCCAGGCTGCGCAGCTCGCCGGGGAGGTCGGGCTCCTCGCGCCGCACCGGCGGCGGCGGCGCGGCCGGAGCGGGCTCGGGCGCCGCGGCCGGCGCTTTGGCGGCGCGGCGGGCGGGACGCTTCGCGGGCGTCTCCTTCTTCTTCGGCATGGTCCGTCTCTACTCCCCGGCGGCGTCCCGCGCCGCGAGCTGCCGCTGCACCTCGAGGACCAGGTCCTCCGGCAGCACCGGCTTGGTGACCACCGCGTCGCACCCCGCCGCGCGCGCCCGCTCGTGGGCCGAGGGCAGCGCGTGCGCGGTGAGGGCGATGACGCGGATGTGCTTCGTCCGCTCGTCCTGCTTGAGGCGCCGCGTCGCCTCCCAGCCGTCCATGCCGGGCAGCGAGAGGTCCATCAGGATCACGTCCGGCAGCAGGCTCGCGGTCTTCTCGAGCGCCTCGTTGCCGTCCTCGGCGGTGGCCACGCCGTAGCCGCGGAAGGCGAGGTACTCGGCGCAGATCTCCCGGCCGTCCGGGACGTCGTCGACGACCAGCACCAGGGGACGGCGCTCGGCTGCGGTCATCCGGGGCGCTGCGGCCGCCGCGGCAGCCAGAGGGTGAAGGTCGAGCCTTCGCCGAGGTGGCTGATGAGCGAGATGTCGCCGTCGAGGAGCGTGGCCAGGCGGCGGCAGATCGAGAGCCCGAGGCCGGTGCCCCCCTGCCGCCGGGCGTAGGAGCTGTCGGCCTGGAGGAAAGCCTCGAAGATGTTCTTCTGGTTCTCCTCGGAGATGCCGATGCCGGTGTCGGCGACGGCGACCGAGATCTGGTCCTCTCCGGGATGGTAGGCGGCACGGATCGCGACCGACCCCTGGGGGGTGAACTTCAAGGCGTTCGACAGCAGGTTGAGGACGATCTGCTTGACCTTCTGCCGGTCGCTCTGGATCTCCGGCACGTCGGCGGCGAGCTCGCGTTCGACCTGCAGGCTGGTGCGCGCGATCAGCGGCTCGACCTCGCGCATCACCTCGTCGATCAGGTCGGGCAGGCGCAGGCGCTCGACCTGGATCGGCATCTTGCCCGACTCGATGCGGGCGATGTCGAGCAGGTCGTTGATGACCGACAGCAGGTGGCGGGCGTTGGAATCGACGCGCCCGAGCTTGTCGCGCTGCGAGGTGCTGATGTCGCCGGACACCCCTTCGAGCATCAGGTGGGTGTAGCCGAGGACGGCGTTGAGCGGCGTCCGCAGCTCGTGCGAGACGTTGGCCAAGAACTGCGACTTCATCGCCGAGGCCTGCTCGAGCTCGAGGGCCTGGCGGCGGAGCAGCTCGTTCTGCTCGGCCAGCTCCGCGGTCGCCTCGCGCACCCGCACGTGCAGCTCCTCGGAGTGGCGCTTGACCTGCTCGAAGAGGCACTCCTTCTCGACCGCGTCGGTCAAGTCGTGGAGGATGGTGACGACGCCGGTGTCCTCACCGTGCTTGGAGAGGAGCTTGGCCGAGATCGCTTCGACCGGCACCGCGGCGCCGGTCTCGGGCTCGGTCAGGGAGAGCTCGCCGCGCGCCCGCAGGTCGCCGGTGGCGTAGGCGCTGGCCAGGAAGGAGGAGAGGACCGCGTCGTTGGCCTGCACGCGGCGCTCGGCCTCGGGGTCCGCGCCCGCCGACGCGGCGGTGAACATGCGCTCGGCCGGCGGGTTCATCAGCACGATGGCGCCGGTCGGGTCGGAGACCAGGATCGGATCGAGGGCGGAGTTGAGGATCAGATCGAGCTTGTCGCGCTCGCCGCGGGTGCGGGCCTCGGCGGCGCGCAGCCGGCGGTAGTTCTCCTCCAGCTCCTCGCCCGCCTGCCGCAAGTCGGTGACGTTGCGCAGCACCGAGACGTAGCCGGTCTCGCCGCGCTTGATGCGCATCGGCGAGCGCAGCACCTCGAAGAGCAGGTCCTGCCCCTCGACCGGATCGACCAGCAGCAGCTCCTGGCGGGTGGGGCCGGAGCCCTCGGCCGTCTTGAAGAGCGAGGCCGAGAAGAGCATGTTGTTGAGCGCCACCGCCCGCCGCCACCCCTCGCTCAACTTCTCGTCGCCGGTCAGCAGCCGCTCGGCGCCGGCGTTGGCGATCAGGATGCGGCCGTCGCCGTCGGTCATCAGGATCGGGTCGGTGACCGCGTTGAGCACGCCGACGAGCCAGCTCCGCTCCCGCTTGTGGCGGCGCTCGTCGGCCTGGGCGCGGCGATAGAAGAGCGAGGTGACGCGCGTCCCGAGCAGCTCAGCCGCCCACAACACTTCGTCGGGGAGGGGATCGTCGGTCGCGGTGGTGAGCAGCAGCAGGCCGGGGCCCACCTCTCCGGGCTCGACGCGGGCGAGCGGCACGGCGTGGAGCGGGCCGGCGCCGAGCGTCGTCTCGATCGCGCGCCACAGCCCCGGTCCGGCATGGATGGCGAGCGGCTCCGCGGCGCCGAGGGCCAGCACCAGCGGGTGGTTGGCGTCCCCCAGGTCGAGCTTGAAGGCGTCCACCTCGTCCGGCGGCAGGCCATGGCCGGCGAGGCCCGCGAGCCGCCCCGTCTCGCCGTCCACCAGGGCGACGAGGCCGCGCCGCAGGCCGACGTGGCGGGCGAGCCAGCGCAGCGCCAGGACGGCGCAGGAGCGCACGTCCTGCTCGGCGAGCAGCCCTTCGGCGAGGGCGAGCCGGGAGCGCGCTCCGACGGTGGTCCGCGGGGGCGGCGTGAGCTGCAGGGGAGCAAGCGGCTGCATCGAGTCCAACGGCTGACCTGCCCTAACTTAGCAGACCGCGCTTGACTAAGGCTTCGGCGCCCGGCGGCGCCGGACCGTCTCCTCGCGCACGACCGTGGCCGCGAGCTGCGCGCGCAGCGACGCGTTCTCCGCCAGCAGCTCCTCGTTCGGCCGGGCCTCGAGCAGCGGCCGCGACACGGTCGGCATCTGCCCCACCGCCTCCGAGTATTTGAGGTAGGTATCGATCGAGGCGACCACGATCCGCGCCTCGACGGTCAGCAGGTCGATGCCGACGAGCGACACCCGCACCCAGGCGTCGATCACGATCCCCTTGTCCAGGACGCGGTCCAGGACGTCGATGAGACTGGTGCCACCGGCTGCACGTTCGACCGGCATACTTCACCCCCCCTTACTTGGTGGTTCGTCTCCGCCTCTTCACCGGGGCGGGCTCCCTCCTCACGATGCCGCTGAGTGAATCGACCCGCTCTTGCAACAAACGCACCTGCTCGCGCAGCAGCTCGTTCTCGTTGGCCATCTGGCGGGCGGCGAGGGAGAGGTTGGGGTCCTGGCGCCACCAGTCGAGGCCGATCTGCTCGGCCTTGTCGATCGAGCAGACCAGCAGCCGGATGCGGATGGTGAGGAGGTCGACTTCGGCGAGGGAGATGCGGATGTCGCCGGCCACGACCAGGCCCTTGTCGAGCACCCGGTCGAGGACATCGACGAGTCCGGTCGAACGACGGTACGCGGGCTCGTAGGAAGCCATGAGGTGGGTAATTTCTACCACCTTTGCGCCGGGGCGGGCAAACCTTTCCCCCCGGCGTCCCGGGAAATCGCCGGCGAACCTCGGGACAACCCGGCAGGAGCTCGGGACGTTGCCGCAGGTGCCGGAGATGTTCCCCCGGATGCTGGAGATCTTCCGGCGGCAGCCGGGGATCTTCCGGACGGTGCGCGGGACCTTGCCGCCGACCCCCGGGATCAGCGAGCAGGTGCGGGAGATCTCCCGGCGGCCGCCGCTCCGTTGTCCCGCGATGCTCCGGGAATGTCCCGAGGTCTTCCCCCCAACAACCTCAGGGTCGCACCGAAGGATTCGGCCACGCCCACCGAAGGGCTCGGCGACCGACTGAAGAGCTGGCGGACCCTCGCCGAAGGGTTGAAGCCCCGCCTCGCTAGGATCGGAGCTGCCGGAACTTGCCGGACGGCTTCGCCGGGACCTCGAAGCCGGAGCCCCTCTCGTGGGAGGCGGCCGCGGCGATGACTTGCGGCCACCACCGGACCAGCCACCAGCTCTGGATCCAAAAGGGCTGGTTCATCCACCCCTTGCCGAGGAAAAACGCGGTGAGCCGAGATTCAACCCAGACCTGCCGTAGCTGGGGCGACTTGAAGATCCGCAAGTCGCCGGAGATCACGATCCAGTCGCCCATCTCGGAGAGCTTCGGGAGCCACTCGTCGTCGGGGATGTTACGCCGAGGGAAGACCTCGGCGAAATGCGCAACTCGATGACCGTCTGGTTCGCTAAGAGCGTTGAGCGCCTTCGCGTACTGCGGCGCCAGGCAGTTGTCGAGGAAGAACCTCACGTCTACGCTGCCGCGAGTTGCTCCTCATACTCCACGGCATCGGCCACCGCCGCCTTGCGTACGCGATACCACTTGGCGACGCGGTCGCGGGGTTCCACCTTGGCGGCCCTCGCCAGGATGGCGGTGGGGACACCCTCCGGGGTGACCGTCGGCTGGCCGAAACCGATCGCGGGGTCGATCACGATGCGCTTCCTGGGGCTCAGCGGGAACCAGCGCACGACCTCTGTCGCGGAGAACTCCAGTCCCTTGTAGAGATAGGGCTCCACGGCGGATGGAATGGCGAATTGTTCGGTGATCACCTCGAGGAGGTTGCGTTCGCCGGATTTCTCGACATAGTCGTGAAAGATCGTGTAGCCGTTCGTCTTGAAGAGGCGGGTGGAGAAGGGATGCGTGCTGTCGACCCGCTCGGCGGCGTGCGCGGCCGCGTTGCGCAAGGTCTTCCAGGTGACGCCGGCCTCCAGGAAGTAATCGACGAACCGCACCTCCATCAAATCCCGGAAACTGAGGGCGAGAGTGTCGCCGACGACAGGCAGGTCGGGAATCCACACCCGCGGAGACTCGTGGATGGAGTTACCAGAGCGGAAGGCATAGCCGCGGAGCCAGCGGCGGATCCGACCGGCAGACACACCGGTCAAACGCGCTGCCTCGGGGACGGTGTAGATACCGACTCCGAGGAGGCTGTGTCCGTTGTTCATGATCGAGAGGGTGGGCTGCTCCGCGCCAGGAGTATAGCAGCTTCGCCTCATTACCGCCCAAGCCTCTGCGCGCCGCGGCGGCACCTCGACTCCAGCCGTGCTACTCTAACGGCAACAATCGCGCAGTCAAAGGCGGGCGAGGAGCGAGGGGTGTCCAGCTTGGGCGTTTGCTACTGCTTCACCGTCCCCAGCGAGTCGAACGGAGAGGAAGCGCGGATCGCCTCCATGCTCCTGGAGCTCTCGCGGTCTCCGGAGGGCGCCAGGGGGATGGCGATGCTGGTGACGCGGGCGCCCCACACCCCGCGGCAGGTCTACCTCTTCCCCGGGTCGCAGCCTCACGTCCGGCAGGCCATCGACGACGTCCTCCGGCGGTTCGGAGGCAGTCCCTGCGAGCCTCCGGCCGCCGACGAGACGATGTTCCTCGTCGGCTCGACCGCCGTCTGGAAGCGCCTCCCGCGAAGCAGGGAACAGCCCGTCTCCGAGGGGTGACCCCCGCGCTCATCGATCGGCGATGAGCTCCCGCAGCCGATCTTCGTCCAGGTCGTCGGGACGGTGGGCGCCGCGAGCGATCTCCTGCAGCGCCCAGCCGTTGCCCTCCGGGTCCTTGAAGAAGGCCATCGAGATCCCGCCGCCGTAGTCCTGGACCGCGCCGATCTCCACGCCGCGCTCGACCAGCTCCGCACGCGCCGCGTGGATGTCGGCGACGACCAGATGAAGACCCTGCACCGAGCCGGGCGGCGTCTGCACGATGCCCTGGCCGATGACGATCGAGCAGGCGGAGCCCGGAGGCGTGAGCTGCACGACGCGGAACGCCTCGCCCATCCGGTGGTCGTGGTCCAGGTGGAACCCGACTTTCTCGGTGTAGAAGGCCTTGGCGCGGTCCACGTCCGCGACGGGGAGCGGCACCAGCTCGAGCTTCCAGTCCATGAGGCGCTCCTTTCTAGCGTCGCGCCGCGAGCCGCCGGGTCACCGACGGACCCGTGAGCTCCCGGAGCGCGTCCTGCCCCACCCACCGCGCCGCGGCCTGCGGCGAGTCGGCGAGGCGCCGGGCAACCGTCACCGCGGCGGCGTTGAGCGCGGGATTGCGCTTGCCGATCGCGCGCAGGGCCATGTTCACGGCCTTCTTGACGAAGTTCCGTTCGTCGCCAGGCGTGCGGCGTCTTGTCGAACAGGTGAAAGCACAGGGTGTCGCAGATGGCCCAGTTGTCGAAGTCGCGGCACCAGCGGTCCATCTGCGCGGGCGTGACGCGCGCCGGCTCGTCGACGAAGGACGTCAGCATGCGGGCCTCGTACACGCCGGTGTCCCAGAGCGCGGCGGCGAGCTCGTGGCTCCGCCCGAGACGCTTGCCCAGCACGCGGATGTCGGACACCGAGACGCCCAACGCGTTGTCCGCAGGGATGGCGTAGCGCGCCATGCCCTCGAGGGTGCGCTTGGTGCTGTGGCGCTCGAGCCACGCGAGCGCCGACTGGACCTCGTCCGCGAGCGGTTGCCGCGCCCCCTTCTTGGCCGCCTTGGCGGGAGGGCTCTTCATCTGGGGCCTGGAGGTTATATCTCCCTGGCACTGGCTGGTGGTTTCTGCGACGATGAAGATGGTGCGCACGCTCCTCCCTCTGGTCGCCAGTCTGGGTCTCGCGCTGACGCCGCCGGCCGAGGCCGCCGGGCCTCCGGCCGCCGAGCTCGCCCGCGTGGTCGCGCCGGTGCCCGGCGCGGAGCTGGTGGCCGGGGAGACGGCGTGGATCGAGTGGGAGGCCGGACCCGGGCTCGCCGGCTTCGCGGAAGCCCATGAGTGGGAGGCCTTCCTCTCGGTGGACGGCGGGGAGAGCTTCCCCGTCCGCCTCACCCCGCACCTCGACCTCGGCCGCTCGCGGGTGGCCTTCCGGGTGCCGCCCCTCGTCTCGGAGGACTGCCACCTCCTGCTCCGCTTCGGCGACGAGCGCGAGGAGCGGGAGCAGCCGGTCCCGGGGCGCTTCC
Source organism: Thermoanaerobaculia bacterium (assembly GCA_036397955.1). Classification (GTDB taxonomy): domain Bacteria; phylum Acidobacteriota; class Thermoanaerobaculia; order Multivoradales; family UBA5704; genus DASUNQ01. The sequence continues at coordinate 8,116 of DASWHY010000431.1, forward strand.
GGATCGTCCCCTCTGCCGTCCCGCGCCCGGTCCTGCGCCACCGCGCGGGGGCCCGGGGCGAGGCGGCGCGGCCAGGAGAGCCGGGCGTCGTCTTCTGGGCCGAGGGCGCCCGCGACGGCAGCGGCTGGCGGGAGGTGGAGGCGTGGGACCCCTTCCCGGCCCTGACCGCCGCCTGCCGGCCGGGCCTGCCGTTCGTCCTCGCCGCCGTCGAGCCCGGGCGCCAGCGCCCGGCCGTGGCGCCTCGTCATGCGCTCGTCGCCCGCCTCGATCCCCTGGCCAGCTCGTTCCGCGGGCCGCCCGGCCCCGTTCCCTTCGCACTACCGCTCCTCCTCCTGGTCCAGCGCCTGAACCGTTGAGGCCGGTGCGCGTCTAGCGCGCAGCCACCGGCACAGCCCTCGCCGCCGGCGCCTTCGGCGCGGCGGTGAGACCTCGACCATTGGCTGGAGGAGACCGTGATGGACTCGCCTTTTCTCCGCATCGGCGCCGTCTTGGCGCTGCTGCTCTTGACGCCGCCGGCGCTCGGCGCCACGGCCGCGGCGACTTTCGAGGCGCGGCTGCTGCTGCCCGACGGCAGCCCGGCCGCGTCGTACACCGTCGCCGTCGTCGGCCACACACAAAGCGCGCACACCGGCGCGGACGGGCGGTTCGTGCTGACCCCGGCGCCGGCGCCGCCCTTCTCCCTCGTCGCCAGCGGTCCGAACGGCGAAGTCTCGGCCCCGATCGAGGTCGAGGCGCTGCCCGAGGGGCCGATCGATCTCACCGTCCCCGCGGCGCTGCGCGACAGCATCACCGTCGTCTCGGGCGTCGCCCCTTCGCTCGACCTCCTGCCCGGCAACGCCGCGACGGTGCTCACCCAGGAGGCGCTCGAGCAGCGGGCGCCGCAGCGGCTCTACCAGGTGCTGGAGTCGGTCGCCGGCGCTTCGAAGCTCGGCGACGGCGCCGACAGCGTGCCGGCGCTGCGCGGCCTCGGCCGCGGGCGCACGCTGATCCTGCTCGACGGCGCGCGGGTGACCGCCGAGCGGCGGGCCGGGCCTTCCGCCACCTTCATCGAGCCGGCGAGCCTGGCCTCGGTCGAGGTGCTGCGCGGTCCGGGCTCGGTCGTCTACGGCTCGGACGCCCTGGGCGGCGTGCTCAACGCCATCTCGCGCGACCCCGAGCCGGGACGGTTCGTGCTGCGCGCCAGCCTCGAGGCGGCGGCGGGCGCCCTCGACCAGCGCTCCGGCTACCTCGCGGCGTCGGCCGACGCCGGGCGGGGCACCGTGCTCGTCGAGGGGCACGCGCGCCGCGCCGAGGACTCCGAGGCCGGCGGCGGCGAGGAGATCTTCAACTCCTCGTTCGACGGCTGGGGCGCCGGCGCGCGCTACGTCCGCGACGCCGGTCCGGGGCGGCTGCGGCTGGGCCTCGCCCGCAACACGACGGAGGACCTCGGCAAGGCGGCGATCGACTCGCGGCAGATCCGCGCCGTCTACCCCGAGGAGACCTCGGAGCGGCTCACCGCTTCCTGGATCGGCGTGCCGGGCGGCGGCTGGGACTCGCTCGAGGCGTCGCTCTTCGCCGGCCGCTACCACGTCGTCCTCGACCGCGACCGCGTGCCGATCGCGACCTCGAACCGGCGCATCGACCGCAGCGACACCGACGCCGACGACGCCGCAATGCGCACCGTCGCCGGCCGCGGGCTCGCCGGCGGCTTCCTGCAGCTCGGCATCGACGTCCACTCCCGCTTCAACCTCCTGGCGATCACCGGCCGCACCGACTTCGCCCCCGACGGGACGACGGTGACACGCAAGCAGCGGACACCGTCGATCGAGGATGCCCGCCAGCTCACGAGCGGCCTCTTCGCCACCTGGAGCCGGCCGCTCGGTACCTGGCTCGCGCTGGGCAGCGGGCTGCGCGGCGACTCCGTGGACAGCGAGAACACCGGCGGCTTCTTCGGCGACCGGGCGGCGAGCGATTCGGCCGTCACCGGATATCTGGCGCTCACCGCCGGGCCGCTCGCGCACTGGACGACGACGCTGCAGGTGGCGCGCGGCTTCCGCTCGCCGACCCTCTCCGACCGCTACTTCCGCGGCCCCTCGGGCCGCGGCTTCGTCACGGGCAACCCGGCCCTCGCGCCCGAGACGAGCCTCCAGCTGGACCTCTCGACGCGCTACGCCCGCGGCCGCCGCGCCCTCGGCCTCTACGCCTATCGCTACCGGATCGACGACCTCATCGAGCGCTTCGCCGAGGGCGACAGCTTCCTCTTCCGCAACCGCGGCGAGGCGACGATCGAGGGCCTGGAGGTGGAGGCGCAGACGGCGCTCGGGCCCCACTGGAGCGGCGACCTCGGCTTCGCCTGGGCCCGCGGCGAGGCCGACGGCGGCGACGCGATCGACGACATCGCCGCGCCGAACGGCTGGGTGACGGTGCGGCGCTCGATGCCGCGCGGCTACGTCTACGGCCGCACGGCGACCTTCCTCGAGCACGACGAGCCCGGGCCGACCGAGCTGGCGCGGCCGGGGTTCACGATCTTCGACCTGGGGGCCGGCTTCTCCATCGCCGACAGGGTCGAGCTGCGCCTCGCGGCCCGCAACCTCGGCGACAAGCGCTACATCGCCTCGCCCGACGAGACGGCCGACCGGGCGATCGGCAGGAGCTACACGCTGGGGGTGTCGGCGCGGCTGGCGCGGGAGTGATTGCGGCCGGCGTCCGGCGCCGGGCGCCTCAGAGGAGCGTCTTGAGCCGGGCGTAGCCGGCGCGGCTGACGGGGAGGCGGGTGCCGTCCTGGAGGATCGCCAGGTGGCTGTCCTTGGCGTAGCGCTCGAGGCGGGCGAGGCGGTCGAGGTTGAGCAGGAAGGAGCGGTGGATGCGGACGAAGCGGCCGGGGGGGAGGGCGGCTTCGAGGTCGGCCAGGGTCTGGGCCTTGGTGTGATCCTCCTTGCCGGCGCGGATGCGGACGGTGTCGTCGCGTGCCTCGACGTAGTCGACGCGATCGAGCGGCAGGACGTGGATGCGCTCGCCGGCGCGCACCACCAGGCGCTCCAGCGGGCGCCCGCGGGCCGCGGTCGTGGCGCGCGCGGGCGGCGCTCCTGACTCGCCGCGCGCCAGCCGCTCGCGCACTCTGCCGAGGGCCGCCGCCAGCCGCTCCGGCGGGAAGGGCTTGACCAGGTAATCGACGGCGTGGACCTCGAAGGCGCGCACCGCGTGCTCATCGTAGGCGGTGACGAAGACGACGGCCGGCGGCGCGTCGAGGAGCTCCAGCACCTCGAAGCCGTCGAGCTTGGGCATCTGGACGTCGAGGAGCAGGAGGTCGGGGCGCAGCTCGCCGACCGCCTTGACCGCCTCGAAGCCGTTGGCGCACGCGGCGACGAGCTCGACCTCCGGCTCGGCGGCCAGGTATTCGGCAAGCAGCGCCCGCGCCCCCGGCTCGTCATCCACGATCACCACGCGGAGGCTCATGGGGCCACCTCCGCCGGCAGCACCAGCTCCACCCGGAACCTCCCCTCCTCCGCCCGTACCTCCAGCCGCGCCGCCTCGCCGTAGCGGGTGGCGAGGCGCGCCGCGACGTTGGCCAGGCCGACGCTCTCGCCGCTGCCGCGGCGGGACGGCCGCTGATCCGGGTCGCAGGGGTTCTCGACCGCGAGGTGGAGCCGGCCGCCCGCGCGCCGCGCCGCCAGGCGCACGACGCCGCCGTCCAGGAGCTGGGCGACGCCGTGGCGGACGGCGTTCTCGACCAGCGGCTGGAGGATGAGCGCCGGCACCAGGCACCCGAGCGCCTCCTCCTCCACCTCTTCTTCGACCGCCAGCCGCTCGCCGAAGCGGGCGCGCTCGACCGCGAGGTACGCCGCGGCGTGCGCCAGCTCCTCGGCGAGCGGGACGCTGGCGCGCGCCGACAGGCGCAGGCTGCCGCGCAGGAACTCGGCCAGGAGGATCGCCATCTTGCGCGCCCCGGCCGGGTCGGAGCCGGCGAGCGCGGCCACGGCGTTGAGGCTGTTGAAGAGGAAGTGCGGATCGAGCTGGGCGCGCAGGGCGCGAAGCTCGGCCTCGCGCGCCTCGAGCTGCGCCGCCAGCGCCCGCGCCTCGGCCTCGCGCGACGCCTCGAAGGCGAGGATCAGGTAGTGCACCGCCACCGCCACCAGGTAGAGCGGCACGCCGAGGGCGAAGAGCGGCAGGGCGAGGGGCGCGAACCGCTCGTCGAGGCCGCGGAACCAAGGCAAGCCCGCGAGGGCGGCCGCCAGGGCCCAGCCGAGGAGCACCCAGAGGGCGCTCGACAGCAGGGCGCCGAAGAGGTGGGCGGCGATCAGCCACCAGAAGCGGCTCTGGCGGAGAGGCACGGCGCGGCACGGGTACCAGGCCGCCAGGCAGAGCTGCGCGTAGAGCAGCACCAGCGGCAACGCGAGGGCGGCGGCCCAGGCCCACGGCAGGCCGCCGCCCCAGACGAACAGCAGGGCCACGAGCGGCGCGAGCGGCAGCCAGCCGGCCAGGTAGAGGCCGGCCCGCTCGCGCCGGGCCAGGATCGGGTGCACCGCCTACGTCGCCTCGCGGCGCGGTGCGTTCTTCACTTCCACCCCGCCCATCATCGCCATCCCCTTGATCACCAGGCGCTGGGTCGAGCCGGCCGGGTGCCGGGTGTTGTCCTCGAAGGCGCCCATGATCGGGAAGCCCTTGAGCTCGACGCCCCAGGTCTCGGGCACCAGGATCTCGATGCCACCCCACATCGCGAAGGTGTCGATGACCGCCGTCTCGCCCTGCGCGATCGCCGCCTGCCGCAGGTCGATCTCGCAGCCGCCCATGATGGCGGTGGCGGTGCCGCCGCGGAAGCGTTGCGAGGCACTGGCGCGCTTGACGCCGCCGAGCAGGGCGAGGGCGTCGATCTCGGCGTCGGTCTCCGGCGGGCCCGCGCGGCGGCTGCGGCGGAAGACCTCGGAGACGAGGAGGTTGAGGCCCGCGATCACCAGGATCACCGGCCAGACGTAGTCGAAGTCGAACTCGGCGACGTCGAGCACGTCGGCCAGCAGCCAGGCGCCGACCAGGGCGAGCAGGAAGCCGAAGACCCGGCCGCCGCCGGGCTGGGTCATCTTGATCAGCCCGACCAGGATCAGCAGGGCGGGCCAGAAGCGCAGGTAGTCCCAGGCCAGGAGGACCCCCATGTTGTCGAGGATCAGCAGCGACCCGGCCACCAGGGCGAAGAGCCCGAGGACCAGGCGCGGGGTGAGGCGGAAGCCGAGGGACTCGGCGTTGCTGTCGGTGCTTTTCATCGTCTCTCTCTCCGGTCGCGGGGCGGCGGGATCGCCGCCCGCGAGACACGGTACGGCGGCGCGGCGCTCCCGGCACGGCGCGGCCGGCGAACGGTGGCCGGCGGCCGGTGAACGGCGCTCAGGGCCGCTTGCCGATCACCCGCGCGAGGATGACGAGGAGCACGACGGCGGCCAGGGCGAGGACCGCGGGGATCATGAGCGGCAGCCACGCGGGGCCGCGCTCCTCGCCACGCGTCCCGCCGCCGACGTCCACCGCCGCCGCCCGCCAGGGGCGCGCCGCGAGCTGCGGCGCCAGGAGCTCGAGGTCGTAGCGCGGGGCCGTTGGCGCCGGGTCGCCGCGGGCGCCGGCCAGCAGTCGCACCTCCCCCGCCGCCGGCCAGACGAAGACCAGGAGGTGGCGCCGGCGCCAGAGGGCGACGTCCACCGACGCGAGCGGCGGGTTGTCGCCGTCGTCGAAGCGGACGCTGACGCGGTCGACTGGGAGGGCGCTCCGGATGTCGGCGTCAAAGCGGCAGAGGAGCGGCGGCGGCGTGGAGCAGTCCCAGAAGCCGCGCTCGCCCTCGTGCTCGTGGAGCGGCAGCAGGGCGTGGCGCTGCGAGACCGCGACCCAACGGCGGAACGGGGGCGGCGCGGTGAGCGAGAGCGACGAGAAACGCTGCTGCCGGGCCACCTCGACGTTCACCCGGCTCGTCTTGCCGCCGCGCTCCGGCTCGGGCCGCAGCCCGCGGCGCGCAGCGGCGAGGGCGGGCGTGGCCGGGTCGTGACGCAGGAACGGGAGCTGGCGGTCGCCGATGGCGAGCCGTACGTCGGAGAGGTCGACCGCGGCAGCGGCCAGGACCGCCGGCGGTAGCTCGAGCCACATCACCTCACCCGCCTCGGCCCGCGGGGCGCGCACCGGCCAGGAGGCGGCGAAGGCCCTGACGTCGAGCGGCGCTCCGGGCGCGGTAGCGGCCGCCGGCAGCGGCGGCAGCGTCTGGCGGCGCTCGGGGCCCGGCACGACGCGGACGGCGCCTGCGGAGTCGCCGACCGCCCGGAGCTCCATCATCGTCCCGCCGCCGTAGGCCAGCGTGTAGCGCCCCGCCCGCCGCGCCGCGAAGACGACGACCGGCTGGTCCAGCTCCAGCGCCCAGCCCGCCAGGCGGGGCGGCGCCGGGTCGCCGTAGAGCTCGAGCCGCAACGGCTCGCCCGGAAGAGACTCGGGAGGGAGCGGCACGGCGAGGGCGCTGCCGGTAAGCGGCGCCGTGCCTTCCGAGAGCTTCTGCCACCTCCCGATGTAGGGCCGGGAGAGCCGGTAGCCCACGCGGCCCCCGGGGCCGCCGCGCGCATCCGCGGCGAGGCGCAGGTGGAAACGGAGCCCGATCTGGCCCGGTGCCGGGAGCGGCAGGGCGCAGACGGCGGCCACGCCCTCGCGCCGGCAGGCCGGCCGCTCGGCGCCCACGGCGAGGGTGCGGCCCTCGGCGCCGACGACGTCGATCCGCCGCAGCTCCGGCTTGCCCGCCGCCGCCGGCCAGGTCAGGCGCAGCCAGCGGTGGCGGTTGGGCGGATAGACGAGCGCGGAGCGCTCCAACTCGACGAGGCTCCCCAGGCGGAAGAGGTTGCCTGCGGCCAGCGGGCGCCAGGCCTGGCGGTCGTCGCTCCCTTCGAGGCGCACCACCGCGGCCGCGGCCGTGCCCAGGAGCCGGAAGTGGAGCTGCTCGTGGAGCGGCGGCGACGGACCGAGGTCGAGGACGAGCCGCCAGCTCTCCCCTTCCTGGCGTGCCTCGACGAGGTCGGCTTTCACCCGGCAGCAATCGAAGTCGTGCTCCAGCCGCGCCGACACCTCGCTGCCGTCGGGGGCGAAGACGGCGAAGCGCCCGGTTCCCAGGTGGCGCAAGGTGGAAAGATCGAGCGACACCGCCACCGGGCCGGCTGCGGGGACCTCGAGCGGGCGCGTGTAGAGATAGGCGCTCGCGTCCGCCGCCGCGACCCGCGCCGCGGCGAGCAGCAGCAGGAAGAGCGCCGCGCGCCGGGCCGCCGCTCTCACGCCGCCGGCTCGCGGAAGACGAAGCGCTGGTAGAGGAAAGCCAGGAGGAGGAGCGCGACGCCGAGGCCGAGGAAGGAGAGGACGCGCCAGAGGTCGGTGAGGTTCCCCATGTCGAAGAGGAAGACCTTGACGACGGTCAGGGCCATCACCGCCAGCGAGGCGTAGCGCAGGGCGCGCACGCGGCGTGCGATCCCCAGCACCAGCAGCGCGACGCCGAAGAGCAGCCACGCCAGCGAGTAAGCGTACTTCTCGGCCACCGTCGCGGGCGCGGCGTCGAGGAAAGTGCCGTGGAAGGCCTGGGTGACCTCGAGGGTGACGAGGAGGAAGGTGAGGACGAGCGCGCCGGTCGAGCAGGCGACGGCGGCCCAGGTCGGGCCGCGGCGGCGGAGCACACGGCCGGCGAGCGCCGCGAGGACGGCCGGCGCGCCGTAGCTCCAGAGGAGGAGGTTCAAGACCGGCGTGCCGCCGACCGGCGCGTGCTCCCAGAGCGGGTTGAGCAGCAGGCCGCAGCCGAAGAGGGCCATCGCCAGGCCGCCGAGCGCTCCGACCTGGCCGCCGAGCTCCAGCGCCAGGCGCGGCGACCGGCGGTCCAGCGCCAGGAGCCCGAGGCCGAGGAGCAGCCAGGCGACGGCGTAGGTCGCGCACTCGGCGAGCGTCGGCTCGCCCTGGCCGAGCGCCCCGGGGTGGAACGCCTGCCGCACTTCGAGCGTCACCAGCGCGAAGGCGAGGGCGACAGCGAGCGCCTCGAGGCCGGTGGCGAGGCGGCCGGGGCCGAATGCCTCGCTGGGGCTGCGGCCCCAGCGAGTGTCGCGCCGCGCGAGGATCGCGGCGCCGGCGACCGCAAGGAGCGACAGCCCGTAGCCGTAGAGCAGCCAGTTGAGGACGGGCCGCGGGCCGATCGGGTACTCCAGGATGTCGGGGTTCAGGAGCAGGCGCACGGCGACGGCGGCGGCGAGCGCCGCGGCGAGGCGGCGCAGGACCGGCAGGCCGAAGCGTCCGGCGAGCCAGACGAGCGCCGGCACCTCGAGCGCCCAGGCCACGGTCCACCACTGCCGCTCGAGCTCGAGCGGCACGGCGAGGCTGACGAAGGCGGTCACCGCCGCGGCGAGCCAGGCCAGCGCCGCGTCGAGCGGCGTCCCCTCGCCGGCCGCGGCGCGCCGCCGCGCCACCGGCAGCGAGGCCACGAGATAGAGCACGGCGGCGGCGAGCGCCAGGCCGCCCCAGGGAAGGTCCGTCCGTTCCGCGTCCTGCACGCTCGCCCAGGCGATCACGAACGCGGCCACGCCGGCGGCGGCGGCGAGGCCGGTCCAGCGGTCGGGGCGCGCGGCGCCCCAGTGCGCGAGGTAGGCGCCGCCGGCGCAGAGGGCGCCCATCGCCAGCGCCGTCCAGAGGAAGCGCGGCGCCTCCGGGGCCGGCAGGTCCCACCCCCAGACGAGGAGAAGCCCGACGACGGCCGCGCAGGCCAGCCAGGCGAGGGCGTGGAGCTCCTCGCGCAGGCGGGCGAGGGCCAGCGTCGCGGCCGCGAGCACCGCCAGCAGCCCCCACTCGAGCGGCCCGTAGCCGGCGCGCCCGGCGACCAGCGCCATAGCCAGGAGGCCGCCCCCGGCGGCCAGGGCCGGCAGCATGGCGCGGTCGCGCCCGAGGACCACGCCGAGGGCGAACATGCCGAGCAGAAAGAGCCCCAGCCAGAGCGCGTCTCCGGGCGCGAACGCCGCGACCACCCAGGCGAAGACCCAGACGAGCCCGCCGCCGAGCGCCAGCTCCGGCACGGCGGTCCAGAGCCGGCGGCGGGAGACGGCGAGGAGAGCGAGCTGGAGGAAGAGGAGGTAGCCGAAGAGGAGGCGCGGGTCGGGCTCGACCGAGCCGATCCAGGCCGGGGTGAGGAAGCCGCCGACCAGCCCGACGAGCGCCACGATCACCCCCTGACGCAGCGACAACCAGACGGCGACGAGAGCGGTCAGGCCGATGAAGGCGAAGCCGAGCGCGGGCGAGATGAGCCCGTAGAGGTTGGTACCCGCGAGCCAGGCGGCAAAGAGGACGGCGATGCCCGCGGCCGAGAGGCCCGAGGCGATGAGCTCGGCGCGGCGGCGCAGCGCCTCGCCGGCGCCGAGCAGCGCGACGCCGAAGAGGACGGCGAGCGCGAAGCGCACGGCCGGGCCGATCCAGCCCTGATCGACCGAGTACTTGACGAGGAAGGCGCCGGCGAGCGCCAGGGCGATGGCGCCGATCCAGACGAAGGCGCGGGCGCCGAGGCGCTCCTCCAGGCTGACGGTCGGGGCGGGCGGCGGCCAGGGCGGCGGTGGAGAGAAAGAGGGCTGGGTGAAAAGGGGCTCGGGGACTGCGACGGGCGGTGCCGGCTCGGGGGGGAGCGGCTCGGGCGCGGCGGCCGGCGGCACGGCGGAGAGCGCGGGCGCGGCGACGGCCGGAGCGGGGGCCGCGGCAGCTTCAGCCTCGGCCGGCGCGCCCTGCCGGAGCTGGAGCTGCTTGAGCTGGCCGGCGAGCGACCAGATCTCGGCCCGGAGCGCCGCCAGCTCGGCGCGCAGCTCGGCGATCGTCCCCTGGGCGGAGCGCGTCTCGCGCAGGGCGCCCCAGGCCAGGGCCATGCCGATCACGGCGACCAGCAGCACTACCCCGAACTCCATCGCGCACCTCCTGCGCGGCCCGAGGCGCGGCCGCCAGCGAGCTGCGGTTGTGATTCGGCGCTGGGGCTAGCGTGCCACGGTTTGCCGGTGGTCCGCCACCAGCTTCTCGACGACGCCCGGGTCGGCCAGGGTGGTGATGTCCCCCAGCTCCTCGTACTCGCCGGCGGCGATCTGGCGCAGGATGCGGCGCATGATCTTGCCCGAGCGGGTCTTGGGCAGGCCGCTGACGAGCTGCACGCGGTCGGGGGCCGCGATCGGCCCGATCGCCGTCCGCACCTGCTCCTTGAGCATGCCCGCCAGCTCCTCCGGGTCCCAGCTCTCGTAGTCCGGCTTGGGGTGGACGTAGGCGTAGATGCCGGTGCCCTTGATGTCGTGCGGGAAGCCGACCACCGCCGCCTCCGCCACCGCCTCGTGGGCCACCAGGGCGCTCTCGATCTCGGCGGTGCCCAGGCGGTGGCCGGAGACGTTGAGCACGTCATCCACCCGGCCGGTGATCCAGTAGTAGCCGTCGGCGTCGCGCCGGCAGCCGTCGCCGGTGAAGTAGAGGCCGGGGTACTGCTCGAAGTAGGTCTGGCGGAAGCGGACGTGGTCGCCCCAGAGGGTGCGCGCCTGCGCCGGCCAGGTGCCCTCGATGCAGAGGTTGCCGGAGACGTCGTTGCCGTGGAGGACCGCGCCCTTCTCGTCCACCAGGACCGGCCGCACGCCGAAGAAGGGGAGCGTCGCCGAGCCCGGCTTGGTCGGGATGGCGCCGGGGAGCGGGGTGATCAGGATGCCGCCGGTCTCGGTCTGCCACCAGGTGTCCACCACCGCACAACGCCCGTCGCCGACGACGTCGTGGTACCACATCCAGACCTCGGGGTTGATCGGCTCGCCGACGGTGCCGAGGATGCGCAGGCTGGTCCGCCGGTAGCGCTTGACGTGCTCGTCCCCCTGGCGGGCGATGGCGCGCAGGGCGGTCGGCGCGGTGTAGAAGATGTTGACCCCGAGGTCGTCCACGATCCGCCAGTAGCGCCCGGCGTCGGGGTAGGTGGGGATCGACTCGAACATCACCGTCGTCGCGCCGTTGGCGAGGGGGCCGTAGACGATGTAGCTGTGGCCGGTGACCCAGCCGACGTCGGCGGCGCAGAAGTAGACGTCGTCGGGGTGGAGGTCGAAGACCAGCTCGTGGCTGAGCGCGGTGTAGACGAGGTAGCCGCCGGTCGTGTGCATGACCCCCTTGGGCTTCCCCGTCGAACCCGAGGTGTAGAGGATGAAGAGCGGGTCCTCGGATCCCATCCACTCGACCGGGCAGGTCGAGCGCTCGCGGGCCATCTCCTCCTCGAACCAGAGGTCGCGCCCGGCGTGCATCGGCACCTCGGCGTCGGTGCGCCGGACGACGAGCACGCGCTCGACGACCGGGGTGCTCTCGACCGCGCGGTCCACGGTGTGCTTGAGCGGGATGGTCTTGCCGCCGCGCAGCCCCTCGTTGGCGGTGACGACGACGCGGCAGCCGGCGTCGAGGATGCGGTCCTTGAGCGACTCGGCCGAGAAGCCGGCGAAGACGACGGAGTGGACGGCGCCGATGCGGGCGCAGGCGAGCATGGTGTAGGGCAGCTCGGGGATCATCGGCAGGTAGATGCAGACCCGGTCCCCTTTGCGCACCCCCTGCGAGCGCAGCATGTTGGCGACCCGCGCCACGTTGTGCTTGAGCTCGCGGTAGGTGATGCGGCGGTACTCCCCCGGCTCGTCGCCGACCCAGAGGATCGCCGTCTTGTCGCCGCGCTCGGCGAGGTGGCGGTCGACGCAGTTCCAGGCGGCGTTGAGCCGGCCGCCCAAGTACCAGGAGAAATCCACCTGATCGGCGTCGTGGTCGAGGACCTGCCGCGGCTCGACGAACCAGTCCAGCCGTCCAGCCTGCTCGCGCCAGAACTCCTCCGGCTGCTCGACCGAGCGGCGGTAGAGCTCCCGGTACTCCTCCAGGCTCCGCACCCGGGCCCCGGCGGCGATGTGGGGTTTGACGTCGATCATGCGCGCGCCCGGGATCGTACACGAGGAGCGCTGGTCGAAGTTGCGAACGGGGTATGACGCTGGTTATACTCCGGCCATGAAGACCGCTGTCTCGATCCCCGATCCCCTGTTCGAAGAGGCGGACGAGCTCGCCGAGAAGACCGGCATGTCCCGCAGCCAGCTCTACGCCGTGGCGCTCCGGAACTATGTCGATTCGCAACGGCAAGCGGACATCACCGAGACGCTCAACCGGATCTACGCGAACGAGCCTTCAGAGCTGGACCCGGTGCTGGCACGCCTCCAGTCTCTGTCGTTGCCGCGTGACGACTGGTGATGCGGCGAGGCGAGATCTGGTGGGGGAACCTGCCGGAGCCGGAGGGCTCCGAGCCGGGGTATCGGCGGCCGCTCGTGATCCTCCAGAGCGATCGCTTCACCGAGACTGCCATCGGGACGGTGATCGTCGTCGCCGTCACCACGAACCTGCGCCTTGCTGACGCGCCGGGCAACGTCCTTCTACCGCGCCGCGCGACGGACCTGCCGAAGGATTCCGTCGCGAACGTGTCGCAGGTCCTGACCGTCAACAAGCGCCAACTCCTCGAGCGGGTTGGCGAGCTTCCGTTCCGGCTGCTCGAACGAATCGAGCAAGGCGTGCGGCTGGTTTTAGAGCTGTAGCGCATGGCGAGCTCCGAACGCCCGCTGGTCGCCGTGCTGATGGGGAGCCGGTCGGACTGGGAGACGATGCGGCACACCGCCGAAACCTTGGGGCGGTTCGAGGTGGCGCACGAGGCGCGGGTGCTCTCGGCGCACCGCACGCCGGACGCGACGCGCGAGTACGTGCTGGCGGCGCCGGGGCGGGGCGTCGAGGTCATCGTCGCCGCGGCCGGCGGGGCGGCGCACCTCGCCGGCGTCGTCGCCGCCCACACCCTGCTGCCGGTCTTCGGCGTGCCGATGCAGGGCTGGGCCTTGAACGGCCTCGACGCCCTTCTCGCGACCGTGCAGATGCCGGCGGGCGTGCCGGTCGGCACCTTGGCCATCGGCAAAGCGGGCGCCGTCAACGCGGCCCTATTAGCTGTGCGGGTACTCGCTTTGAGCCATCCGGACCTACGGGAGCGCCTCCAGCAGTTCGTGACGGAGCAGGCAGAGAAAGTGCTCACTGAGAGTCTTCCACGAGGCGGCCAAACCTAGAGTTCCTGGGCATGACCACTCTTGGACTCACTTCGGGTATCGCATAGCGGACCCGGGTCACCGCGTAGCAAGCACTGTGGCCTCAGCGATCGGATACCGTCGCGTTCGAGCAGCGCTGGGTATGTTTTTCGTGGCGCTGCTACTTGTCATATTAATTTACATTCACCTCCCGGAACATAGCGAAGTCCAGGGGTTCATCTGGCCGGCGGAGAGGAATACGCCAGTGAGCGTGTACCTAAAAATCAAGAGTGGCGACTCTCGAGTGTTTCCCACATCTCTGCTCGTGTCAGCGGAATCCTCAGCATCCCGGAATTGGAACCCTGCAGGTGCAGATGTGCCTTGTCGAGCCGGTCTGATCTTGAGATTCTGGTTCGAAGCTTCATCTGCTAACGCTCTGATTTTCCCCGCCGCTCACGATGGGAATCCACACATCGATTGTCCTGGGAATATCTGGCAGACGAAGCTAATTCCCGTCGACCTCTTAGCTCGAGAATATTACCGTTTCCCATTTGACCGAGTTGAGATCGGCACGTCGGCGAAATTCAACATCCTCAACGAGGTAGAGGGCGCAAGAGCATTCGATCTGCCGGCGTCCGTGACTCTCGAGCCCGACTTCAGCGGGTGGTCACTACGGTCCTCGAGCGGCGCAAATCCGCTTGCGGCCGACATCGTACTGTATCGACCGCTGGTTCTCCGAGTCTTGGTCTGTGTCGTAGTCCTCGGGATCGTGATCGCGATTCCGCTGGTCCTCCTTGCAGAGAGCATCGGCACGGCGGCGGAGATCGCGATCGCTCTGGGACTCGGCATCTGGGGTGCTCGAGACGCCATCCTGTCGAGTCGTCCCCCCAGTACCATCGCATTGAATCTCGTCTTTATCGCAGTTGGTGCGCTGCTCGTAGTCTCTCTCATTTTTGCGGTGCTCATCAATTCTCGTGTGGCCGCCTTGTCGGCATCAAAGCGGACGTTCTTACCGAGTGACGAGCCCCTGGGAGGAAAGAGGACGACCGACAACTCTTTGGGAGGAGCTGGAGAGGCACTTCCTCTCCCGCTGCGGGGAGATCGACCCATGGTCCCACCCTGGCTCCTCTACGGCGCCAACGGCTACACCGGCGAGCTGGTGGCGCGCGACGCGGCGCGCCGCGGCCTGGCGCCCGTCCTCGCCGGCCGCAACGCGGCGGCGGTCGGCGCCCTCGCCGCCGAGCTCGGCCTCCCCCACCGCGCCTTCGGGCTCGACGACCCCGCCGCCCTCCGCCGCGGGCTCGAAGGCGTCGCCGCCGTCCTCCACTGCGCCGGCCCCTTCGTCCGCACCAGCGCGCCGCTCGTCGCCGCCTGCCTCGAGCGCGGCGTCCACTACCTCGACATCACCGGCGAGATCGCCGTCTTCGAGGCCGTCCTGGCGCAGGGTGAGGCGGCGCGGCGGGCCGGCGTCGTCCTGCTGCCCGGCGCCGGCTTCGACGTCGTCCCCAGCGACTGCCTGGCGGCGCGCCTGGCCGAAGCGCTCCCCGGCGCCGTCGAGCTGGCGCTCGCCTTCTACGCCGAAGGTACCAGCATGAGCCGCGGCACCCTCAAGACCATGATCGAGGCGCTGCCCCACGCCGGCGCGATCCGCCGCGGCGGCAGGATCGTGCCGGTGCCGCTGGCCTGGGACGCGCGCCAGGTCCCCTTCTCCTGCGGCACGCGCTGGGCGATGACGATCGCCTGGGGCGACGTCTCGACCGCCTACCACTCGACCGGCATCCCCAACGTCCGTGTCTACTCGGGCACGCCGCCGAAGACGATCCGCCGCGCGCGGATGATCCGCCCGCTCCTGCCGCTCCTCGCCCTCCGTCCGGTCAAGAGCTTCCTGCGGCGCCGGGTCGAGCGCACCGTTACCGGCCCGGACGAGCGGGCGCGGACACGCGGCCGGATGTGCCTCTGGGGCGAGGCCCGCGACGCCGCCGGCGCCGCCGTCACCGGCACCCTCGAGACCCCCGAGGGCTACGCCTTCACCGCGGTCTCCGCCGTCGAGTGCGCCGAGCGCATCGCCGCCGGCCGCGTCCCCCCCGGCGCCTGGACCCCGTCGAAAGCCTTCGGCTGGCGCTTCGTCAGCGAGCTGCCGGGGGTGGTCCTGGGCGAGCTCGTCCGCACGTAAGACCCTGAGCCGGCACCGCCGACTGAACCTAGCTCGGGGCAAACGGACCGCGTTCGGGGACTAACGTACTTTCGCTAGGTACCCGGTACTTTTATGGGGTACAAGCGTACTTTTCGGAAGGACATGTGTACTGGCCGAAAGTACGCACGTACTTTCGCCAGGTACCCGGTACTTTTATGAGGTGCAAGCGTACTTTCGGGAAGTACAAGCGTACCGACGCCTGGTACAAGCGTACTTCTCGTCGGTACAAGCGTGCTTCTCGTCGGTACGAGCGTACCGGCTCTCCGTACAAGCCTCCCGGCCGCCGGGGCAGGCGTCCCGGACGCCAGGACGGCCGTACTTTCGCTCGGTACGAGCGTACGGAGCCGCGGGACGGCCGTACTCCTCGAGATTACGCTTGCCCGCGGCTGCTTCCCGTTTGCCCGGAGCATTTTCCCGCTCGTCGGCAGCGTGTTCCCGCTTGCTCCGCCTCTCTTCCCTCTTGCCGGGCTGGTGCCGACGTTTGCCGAGAGCGTCCGTACGCTTGACCGGCGCCCTCGTACAGCGCCAAGAGTTAAACTCCCCTTCAGGACCTCTGGGATGGCCGTCACCGAACAGGTCGAGCAAGGGGTGGTCACGGGCGAGGAACTCTACCGGCGCCCGGACCTCGGCCCGTGCGAGCTGGTGGACGGGAGGATCGTGCCGATGAGCCCGACCGGCGATCTCCATGGGGGCATCGAGGCGATCCTCGCTGCCGCCCTGCTCGCCTATGCCCGAGAGACCGGGCGGGGCAAGGTCCGGTCGGGAGAAGTCGGCATCTACGTACGAAGGGGCCCCGATACCGTCCGCGCCGCGGATGTCCTTTTCATCTCCAACGAGCGATGGGCCCGCCGCAGCTCCGAAGGCTACTTGGATGTCGCCCCCGAGCTGGTCGTCGAAATCCTCTCGCCGGACGACCGCTGGACCGACGTGACCATAAAGCTCGCCGACTACTTCGCCGCCGGCGTCGTGGCCGTCTGGGTGGTGGACCCCAGCCTGCGCAAGGTCTTCGCCTACCGCTCCCTGACCGACGTTCGGCAGTTCGAAGACGACCGCCTCGTCGAGGAGGACGTCCTGCCCGGCTTTTCGCTGTCGCTCGCCGACCTGTTCGCCGGCTGACTCATTCCCTTCGGGGGCGTCAGCTCCCGAGGCGCCGGTCGATGACCGCCTGCCAATCGCGCAGCTCGTGCTCGCGCGCGGCGATCCGGTTGCGCAGCTCCTCGACCTCGCCGCGCAGCTCGCTCGAGCGCTGCCGGACGCGCTTGAGCTCCTCGTCGATCCGGGCGACGATCACCTCGCTCTGCTCCGGCGACAGGTCCTCGGCCTTCCCGTCGGAGGCCGAGAGCATCGCTAGGCGCCCCTCCAGCTCCCCTTTCTCGTGGTCGAGAGACCGCAGCTCCGACTCGGCGGTCTTGAGCTGCCGTTCGGCGTCGGTGAGCTGCCCGGCGGTCATCTGCACCCGCTTGATCAGCAGGTCCACGCGCTGCAGCTCCTCCTGCTTCTTCATCAGGCCCGCGATCTCCCGGAGCGTCGCATTGAGCTTCGCCAGCTCCTCGACCACAGGCTCCCCGCCTGTCTGGCTCCACCCCGCGGCGGGCCAGAGCGCCATCAGGACCAGCACCAACAGCAGCTTTCGCATCGGTTTCCTCCGGTTATGAACGCGCTCTCCTACCCGCCGCTCCCGAACGCCAGCGCCAAGAGCGTCTTCTGCTCCAGCGCGTGCGCCTTGGCCGAGCCCGTGGCCGGGCTGCC
>DASWHY010000432.1:0-5398 GCA_036397955.1 Thermoanaerobaculia bacterium
GCAGGTTGCCGCGCTGGAGGAACGCCATCGGTGTGGCGCGCAGCGAGCCGCCGCGGGCGCCGGTCGAAGGCGAGGGCGCCGTCCGCCCCCACACCCATCGTCCCGAGAGGCAGAGGGCGTCGAGCCAGGCCGGGTCGTAGCCGGCGATCCGCGCCGGCAGGATCTCCCGCTCCCACGCCCCGGCCGGGGCGCTGAAGCCTTCGAGCTGCTCGAGGACCGCCGGCAGGCTCCCGCCCCCCTCGGCCCGCTCGCTCGGGGCCGCGCGCTGCCAGGCGAGGAGGAAACGCAGGAACTCGCCGGCGCTCACCGGCTCGATCTCCCGCCGCAGCCGCTCGACAGTGGCGCGGTGGATGCGCGCCAGCAGGCGCCGCTCGCACCACTCCTCTGCACCGGCCGGCAGCTCCGGCGTGTAGCGGCCGCGCAGCACGAACCCCTCGCCTTCGAGGACGGCGAGCGCGGCCTCGCCGGCGCGGGCCGGCAGGCCGGCGTCGTGCCCCAGCGCTTCGGCGGTCACCGGCCCGAGCCCGCCGAGCCGCCCGCGGAGCAGCTCGACCCGCGCCTCCTCCGCCGTCCAGCTCCGCGCCGTCAACCGCGGCGGCAGCGCCAGCTCCGGCTCCTGAAGCAGGTCCGGGTGCAGCGCCAGCAGCTCGGGCAGCCGCTCGGCCGCGACCCAGAGGCGCGCCGCCGGGCCGGCGCCGCCGCGCTCCTCCACCGCCGCCACCGTCGCCCGCCCCGCCGCCACCAGCGCCGCGAACAGCTCCTCCCACGTCCCCGCCCGCCCCTCGGCCGCGGTCAGGAAACCGAGCGTCACCAGGGCATCGTGCAGCTCGTCGGCGTCCTGCGGCTCGGGCCAGGCTTCCGCGCGCACCCGCTCGATCGCCGCGGCGTCGAGCGTCCCCAGCTCGGCGGCGCTGTCCACGTCCAGCCAGCGCCGGGTCATCACCGCCTGCGTCCGCCGCTCCTCGAGCGGCGCGTCGTCGAGGAACTCGTAGACCCGGGCGTTGAGGATCTCGTGCGCCAGGGGCGAGGGCTCGGTGAGCTCGCGCGCCTCCACGGCCAGGTCGCCCGCTTCGACGCGCGCCAGAAGGCGCTCGAGCCCCGTCGCGTCCATCGCCTCTTCCAGGCAGTCGTGGACGGTCTGCCGCACCAACGGGTGGTCGGGGACCTCGCGCTCGCCGACGATGTTCTCGAAGCAGGCGAGCTGGTCGGGGAAGAGGACGGCCGCCAGGTCCTCCGCCTGCTGCCGCTGCAGGCGCGGCGGCACCCGCTTGCCGCCGCGGAAGCGCGGCAGGGCGAGCGCGCGCGAGGCGTTCCAGCGCCAGCGCACCGGGAAGAGCGGCGAGTCGAGCATCGCCTGAGTGAGCACGGCGCGCACCGTCTCCGAGCGCAGGAAGCGGAAGACCTCCGGCAGCGGGAAGCTGTGGGTGGGACCGAGCGAAAGGACCACCGCGTCGTCCGAGGCCGCGGCCTGGAGCTCGAAGTTGAAGCTCTGGCAGAAGCGCTTGCGCAGCGCCAGCCCGAGCGCGCGGTTGATCCGGCTGCCGAAGGTCGAGTGGAGGACCAGGTGCATGTCGCCGGCCTCGTCGAAGAAGCGCTCGGCGACCAGCGTCCGCTGGCTCGGCAGCAGGCCGAGCGCAGCCCAGCCGGCGGCGAGGTAGTCGGCGACTTGGCGCGCCGCCGCCGGCGTGAGCCCCACCTCGCCGGTGAGCCAGGCGACGACCGCCTCGACGCCCGCCTCCGGCGCCGGCGCCGCGGCCATGCGCGCCGCGATCTCCTCGCGCAGCCGCGACACCGCGGCCGACAGCTCCGCGGTCCGCGCCGGCGCCTCGCCGAGCCAGAAAGGGATCGACGGCGGCTGGCCGCGCGCGTCTTCCACCCGCAGCCGTCCCGGCTCGATCTTCAGGATCCGCCAGGAGAGGTTGCCGAGCTGGAAGATGTCCCCCGCCAGACTCTCGACCGCGAAGTCCTCGTTGACCGTGCCGATGAAGGTGGCGCTGGGCTCGAGGAGGACGTCGTAGTCGGCGGTGTCAGGGATCGCGCCGCCCGAGGTGAGCGCCGTCAGGCGCGCCCCGCGCCGCGCCCGCAGGCGCCCGTTCACCGCGTCCTGGTGGAGGTAGGCCGAGCGCCGGCCGCGCCGGGTGTGGAACCCCTGCGCGAGCATCGCCACGATCTCGTCGAACTCGGCGCGCTCGACATCGCGATACGGCCAGGCGCGGCGGACCAGGGCGTAGAGGTCGTCCTCCGTCCACTCCTCCGCCGCCACCGCCGCGACGATCTGCTGCGCCAGGACGTCGAGCGGCTTCTCCGGGATGTGCAGGCGGTCCAGCTCGCCGCGGCGGACCGCATCGAGGAGGGCCGTGATCTCGACCAGCTCGTCGCGGCTGGTCGGGAAGACCCGCCCCTTCGGCAGCCCGGCCAAGTGGTGCCCCGAGCGCCCCACCCGCTGGAGGAGCCCGGCGATCGAGCGCGTCGAGCCCACCTGGACGACCAGCTCGACGGCGCCGACGTCGATCCCCAGCTCGAGCGAAGAGGTGGCGACGACCGCCCGCAAGTCGCCGGCCTTGAGGCGGCGCTCGGCCTCCAGGCGCTTCTCGCGCGAGAGACTCCCGTGGTGGGCGGCGACCGCCTCTTCGCCGAGCCGGTCGGCGAGGTGGCGCACCGTCCGCTCGGCGCGCCGGCGGGTGTTGACGAAGACCAGCGTCGTGCGGTGCTCGCGGATCAGCTCGGCGGTGCGGTCGTAGATCTCCTCCCAGACCTCGTTGGCCATCACCGCTTCGAGCGGCGAGGAGGGAAGCTCGATCGCCAGGTCGAGGCGGCGGGCGTGGCCGACGTCGACGATCGTGCACGGCGGCGCGCTGCCGTCGGCGCCGATCCCCACCAGCCAGCGCGCCACCTCCTCGATCGGCCGCTGCGTCGCCGAGAGGCCGACGCGGGTGAGGCCGCCGGCCGGCGCGGCCAGGGCCTCGAGCCGCGCCAGCGAGAGCGCCAGATGAGCGCCGCGCCGGTTGGGGGCGAGAGCGTGGATCTCGTCGACGATCGCCGTGCGCGCCGTGCGCAGCATGGCGCGGCCGCTCGCGCTGGTCAGCAGGAGGTAGAGCGACTCGGGCGTGGTGACCAGGATGTGCGGCGGCCGCTTCGCCATCGCCGTCCGCTCGGCGGCCGGCGTGTCGCCGGTGCGCAGGGCGGTGCGGATCTCGATCTCGCCCAGCCCGCGCGCCGCGATCTCGGCGCGGATGCCGGCCAGCGGCTCCTCAAGGTTGTTCTTGATGTCGTTCGACAGGGCGCGCAGCGGCGAGACGTAGACGACGCGCGTCGCGTCCTCCAGCCGGCCGGCCAGGGCGTCGCGCGCCAGCTCGTCGAGGGCGGCCAGGAAGGCGGCGAGCGTTTTCCCCGAGCCCGTCGGAGCGGCGATCAGGGTGTGGGCGCCGGAGCGGATCGCCGGCCAGGCGAGCGTCTGCACCTCGGTCGGCGCGCAGAAGCGGCGTTCGAACCAGGCGGCGACGGCGGGGTGGAAGGGGGCGAGCGGCATCGGAGATTTCGCTTACTGCCGGATCAGCCGCCAGCGGGCGAGCTGCACCAGCAGGAACGGGATGAGGTTGGTGTTGACGAGGTCCTTCACGCTCGCCCCCCAGCCGAAGCCGTCGCGCAGGTCGAAGACCTCCATCGCCAGCGACAGCACGAGCCCCGGCGCCAGCGCCCAGTAGGAGGTGACGCGCCGGCGGAAGACGATCAATGCCACCAGCAGCGCCAGAAAGCCGATGTAGATGTGGATGGCGTCCTTGGTGATCGGCAGCACCGAGAGCCAGAGCAGCTTGAAGTCCTGGTAGTCCGCCTGCATGGTCGAAGATCGAGCCTACCCCACCTCTAAGTCAGCCGCCGGTGGCGTGCCACCGGCATGGCGCGGCGGATGCGCTCGATGCGCTCGCGCTCGACGATGCCGAGCGCCAGCCCCGGCCCGTCGGAGGCGCAGGCCACGACCTGCCCCCACGGATCGACGAGCATCGCGTGCCCCCAGCTCTCCTTGAGCCCCTGGTCGTGGTGGCGGCCGTACTGCGCCGGCGCCAGGACGTAGCACTGGTTCTCGATGGCGCGGGCGCGCAGCAGCGGCTCCCAGTGGTCCTTGCCGGTAGTCAGGGTGAAGGCCGAGGGCACGGCGAGGAGCTCCGCGCCGGCCGCGGCCAGGCGGCGGTAGAGCTCGGGGAAGCGGAGGTCGTAGCAGATCGAGAGGCCGAGGCGGGCGAGCGGCGTCTCGACGACCACGGTCTCGGCGCCAGGAAGTACCGTGGCGGACTCGAAGAAGCGGAGGTCGTCCGAGACGTCGACGTCGAAGAGGTGGATCTTGCGGTAGACGGCGAGGACGGCGCCGTCCGGCCCGAAGAGGACGCTGGTGTTGTAGCAGCGGGCCGCGTCGCCGCTCGCCTCGTTGAAGGAGCCGAGGAGGAGGTGGATGCCGAGCCGGCGCGCCAGCTCGGCGAAGCGGGCGCAGGTCGGCCCGTCCAGAGGCTCGGCGCGACGCACCTTCTCTTCGTGCGGCCCGAGGTAGTTGGTGTTCTCGGGGGTGGCGACGAGCCGCGCGCCGTGGGCGGTGGCGCGCTCGACCAGCTCCCGCGCCGACTCCCAGTTCGCCTCGGCATCGGAGGTCGAGGTCATCTGCACGGCGGCGGCGAGGAACATCGCGCCGTTGTCTAACACATCTGAGACGACTGCCATGTTGGCACGCAGTACCCCGCGCGGCAAGGCATCCCAAGACGCGGGACGCCGACCCGGAAATGAACCCGCACAAGAGCTGGATCGCCCTCAGTCGCACCAAGAGGGTCGCTTCTCCTTCGTCGCTATGGCTTCAAGGGGATTATCAAAAATCGACGATTTAGGCGGAAGGAGCCACGCGCTCTGCGACCGGCTAACGATTTCTATTCTGATTGCTTCGACTGGAATCGCTGCTTCTGTTGCCGTCGCCAATCTAAACCGGAAGCAACATCATGCGGCTCCTCTGCCTTAGCCTTACTCCTCGAAGGCCTCATCAATTGGACCAAAGTATAGTCGAACCCAAACCCCGCGCCTATCGCCACAAACATGGACCAGAGAAACATCCTCGGAGTGGGCAACAAGACCCCAGAGCCCCCACTCGACTGCGAAATCAAATAGAAGAGCGCCGACGTTAATCCCACCATCACACCAAGCACGGGCGGAGTACTCGGTCTAGCCCTTGGCGCATCAGGAGTGAGCATACGGACTGTCGCTCCGGCTCCTCCCGCCGCACAGACACCAGCAACAATGAACAGGGTATATAGCCACGCAGGCGATTGACTTACCCATCCTGCTATAAGAAATACAATTGAGGCGATCAAGTAAAGCCAAGCCTGGCGAATCTCTCTCCGACTGTCAGTATCTTCTCTGC
>DASWHY010000433.1:0-7989 GCA_036397955.1 Thermoanaerobaculia bacterium
GCCCCGAGCCGGTTGCGGCGGAGGTCGACGATCGCCGCGCCGCGCCGGGCGACGCGGCGCATCTCGGCGAGGACGCGGCGGTTGCCGGCGTCGTCGAAGTGGTGGAAGAAGAGGGTGGAGAAGGCCCAGTCGAAGGCGCCGTCGCGGAAGGGCAGGGCGGTGGCGCCCGCGACGACGCGGAGCTGCGGCACGCCGGCGCGGCGGCCGAGAAGGAGGTGGCCGAGCTGGCGGTCGAGGCCGACGATGCGGAGCAGCGCGCCGCGCCCGGCCGCCGCGCGCGCCAGGGCGGCCGCCACCCGGCCGGAGCCGGTCCCGAGGTCGAGAAGCCGCTGCGGCCCGCCCCCCGCGACCCGCGGCAGCAGCGTACGCAGCAGCGGCAACGCCCCAGCGAACACCCGATTCACCCGGTCCAGCTCCCCCAACGACCGCTCCCGCTCCGCCGGGCTCAGCACCCCCTCGTCCAGGATCTCCTGGCCGTCTTCGATCGCCTGCCTTTCCATGTGGTCGCGGCAGAGTAACAGCAGGGGAATGAGGAGAAGAGGTGCCGCGCGGGGCGGATAGTGCCGCATGAGATGCCGTGCCACCCGGCCCGCGAAGAGGCGCGCCCGCTGCGCGGGTCCTGGTTGGGAGGGGACGTGGCTGGTTAGCGGGCGTCGGCTCCGCCGCTAACGCACGGTGGCCCCCTCACCCGAACGCGCCGCTTCGCAGGCCTCTGGCCCAGCACATCACGCGGCGCCATGACTCGGAACTCTGAAGTGACGTCCCGCAACTTGTCATCACGAGCGAGAGCGAGGGATCGGGCGGGGGGCGGTGCCGATGTAGGGTCTTCGCGCCACCCTGTCCCCCGATCCCTCGCTCCCGCTCGGGATGACAAGCCTCGCAGGGGTTCCACCAGCGGTGCTAGGGCCCGCAGGTCTCTGGAGCGCCGGCGGGACCCAACACCGGAACGACCGCAGCAAGCTGTTACCATCTTCATGACACATCCGATGCGACCTTCCCGGGACCTCTGGGCCACCGCGCTGCCGATCGGTGGTGCCGTCCTCGCGCTGCTCATCGCCTGGCCCTGGGCCGCCGCTCCCTCTTCATTCTGGGCGTTCCTCGGTCTTCTCCTGGCCGCCGCCTCAGGCGCCTGCCACCGTCCGTTCGGCGCCGCCTCCCTCGGCCTCGGGGCCGCCGCGGTCCCCCCGGCGCTCGTCCTCGCCGGCCCGCTCCCCGCCGCCGTCCTCGCCGCCCTCGCCGTCGTCGCCGCCGACTTGCTGTTGCGCCTCGCCCGCGCCCGCGGCCTCGCCACCCTGCCCGAGCGCCGCGGCCTCCTGCGCGCGCTCGAAGCCGCCGGCCGCGCCCTCCTTGCGGTCCTGGGCGGCGGCCTCCTCTGGCTCCTCCTGCCGCGCTTCGTGCCGGGCATCGGCCTCCCCGCCCGCACCGCCGCCGCCGCCGCGGCGACCCTCGTCCTCTGGGCCGGCCTCGACGCCCTCGAGCGTCGCCTGCGCCGCCCCGGCGAGCCGCTCGACCCGCGCGGCATCCTCGCGCCGCTCGCCGCCGACGTCGCCGGCTGGGCCGCCGGCGGGGCGATCGCGGTCGCCGCCGCGCGCGCCGGCTGGGAGGTGGCCGGCCCGCTCCTCGCCCTCTGGTCGCTGCTCGCGCTCGAAGCCGCGCGCAACGGCCTCCGTGCCGACCGCTCGGGGCGCCGCGCCACCGACCTCGAGCGGCTGCGCCGCGCCGGCGACCGCATGATCGCGAGCCCCGAGGACATGGCCGCGGTCGCCGAGCGCATCCACGCCGAGTGCACGACCGTCCTGCCGTTCCACTGGTTCCAGTTCGAGGCGCTGGCGCCGGGGGACGTCTTCGTGAGCTGGTGGGCCGGCCCGGAGATGCGCGTGGCGCCGGGCGAGCCGCGCCCCGATCGCCACCCGCGGGCGCTCCCCGGCGTCCACCGCCGCACCCCCTGGCAGATCGTCGAGCGCACGCTGCGCGACGAGCGGCGGGTGGTGGCCCGCCTCCGCCTCTGGTGCGACCCGCGGCAGCTCGACCCGGAGGCCCTGGCGCACCTCGATCGCTTGCTGCCGCAGATGACCGCCTCCGTGCGCCACAGCCTCCTCGACCGCGAGGCGCGCCACGACCCGCTGACCGGCCTCGCTACGCGGCGCGTCCTCGAGCAGCGCCTCGAGGCGGCGCACGCGCGCTGCTGCGAGGAGGGGAGGACGATGGCGGTCGTGCTCTGCGACCTCGATCACTTCAAGCGCGTCAACGACACCCACGGCCACCTGGCCGGCGACGCGGCGCTCGTCGCGGTAGCCGGGGCGCTTGAGGCCGAACGGCGCGAGGGGGACCTCTGCTGCCGCTACGGCGGCGAGGAGCTCGTGCTGCTGCTCGAAGGGCTGACGGGCGAGGGAGCGCTGGTGGTGGCGGAGCGGCGGCGGCGGCGGGTGGCGGCGCTCGACTGGGCCTTCGAGGGCAAGCGCGTCCCGCTCACCCTGAGCGCCGGCGTGGCCGCCTTCCCGCAGCTCTGGGCGCGCGCCGCCGGCGAGCTGATCCTCTTCGCCGACGAGGCGCTCTACGAGGCCAAACGGAGCGGCCGCGACCGCTGCCTCCTCGACCTCGGGCAGGGCCGCTACCAGGCCCCCGACGGCGCCCTGCACTTCGCCGAGGACGCGCCGCCCGCCCCGGCGCCGCCGCGGATCTTCGCCTAGCGGCGCTTCGCGTTGACGCCCGCCCCGGACGGCTGTGATAATCGGCCCCCTATCAGGCCCCAGCACTTTCGCTTCCCCTTGGGAGGATCTATGGATCGCAAGCGCGTTCTGCTGCTCAGCGCCGTCCTGCTCCTGGCCGCCGGCGTCGCCGCGGCCCAGGACACCGGGCGCATCGAAGGCCGCGTCACCCGCACCGACGGCACGCCGCTGGGCGGCGTGCTGGTGCGCATCGACGGAACCGACCAGGTCGAGCTGACCGGCCCCGACGGGCGGTTCACCCTCAACGCCGTCCCCGCCGGCAGCTACACCCTCACCTTCGAGCTGCTGGACCGCACCGACAGCCAGCCGGGCGTGGAGGTCACGGCGGGCGAGACCACCCAGGTGGACAAGAGCGTCGACTGGGACATCTCGTTCGCGGAGACGATCACCGTCACCTCGGCCTCCCGCCGCGCCGAGCGGATCACCGAGGCGCCGGCCGCGGTGACCGTCGTCACCGAGCAGGAGATCGACCGCGAGGCCGCCCACGGGCAGCTCCCGAAGCTGCTCGAGTTCACCCCCGGGGCGGAGGTGACGCAGAGCGGCGTCTACGACTTCAACTTCAACACCCGCGGCCTGAACAGCTCGCTCAACCGCCGCGTCGTCACCCTGATCGACGGCCGCGACCCGTCGGTGCCGTTCCTCGGCGCCCAGGAGTGGGCGGCGATCTCCTTCCCGCTCGACGACCTGGCGAGCGCCGAGCTGGTGCGCGGCCCGAGCTCCGCCCTCTACGGCGCCAACGCCTACAACGGCGTGCTCAACCTGACGACCAAGCAGCCGCGCTACAGCCAGGGCGGCGAGGTGCGGCTGACCGCCGGCGAGCTGGCGACGACCAACGCCGACTTCCGCTGGGCGACGGCGCTGGGCGGCGACTTCTACCTGAAGGTCCTCGGCGGCTATCACGCCAGCGAGGACTACACGGTCTCGCGCAACGTCACTCCCGAGTACTCGATCTTCTGCACCCGCTCCGGCCAGGAGGACTGCCTGCCGCGCGAGCGCATCCCCCTGGTGATCGAGGACGACGACGAGATCAAGTTCGGCGGCATCCGCCTCGACAAGTACCTCGACAGCGGCAGCTTCTTCACCCTCGAAGGCGGCCGGGCCGACATCGAGGGACCGGTCTTCCAGACCGGCATCGGGAGGGTGCAGCTCACCGACGTCACCCGCCCCTGGGCGCGCTTCAACTTCACCTCCACCCACTGGAACCTGCTCGGCACCTGGAACCGGCGCGACGCCAACGACCAGCGCTCGCTGGCCTCCGGCGCGCCGCTCTACCTCGACGACGAGAACTGGGGGCTCGAGCTGCAGGGCAACAGCGAGTTCCTGAGCGGGCGGGCGCGCGTCGTCGGCGGCCTCTCCTACGGCGAGGAGACGATCGACAGCGCCAACCCCCAGGGCCGGCAGACCTTGGTCTTCCGCCCGATCGACGCCGACATGTCGGCCGCCTACGCGCAGGTCGACTTCGACCTGACCGACGCCCTCAAGCTGGTCCTCGCCGGGCGCTACGACGAGAGTACGCTCCACGACTCGCAGTTCTCGCCCAAGGCGTCGCTGGTCTGGGGTCTCAACCCCAACCACACCCTGCGCTTCACCTACAACGAGGCCTTCCAGGTCGCCAACTACTCGGAGTTTTTCCTCCAGGCGCAGACCACCCTGCCGGGGACGACGACCGCCGCGCTCAACCTGTCGGCGCTCGAGAACGCCTTCCGGCCGCTCCTGGGCGGCGTCGCGCTCGGCTTCGGCAACATCCCGGTCATGGCGCTCGGCAACGAGGACCTCGAGGTCGAGGAGATCAAGAGCTGGGAGGTGGGCTACAGCGCGATCCTGGGCCGTCGCGCCTACCTCACCATCGACTACTACAACAGCAAGCTCAACAACTTCATCACCGACCTGTTGCCGAACCTCGGCACGCTCGGGCGCCTGAACACCAACTTCGGCCCCTACGCGCCGCCGTCGTCGCTGCCGGCCCCGGTGCAGCAGGCGATCCTCAACGCCTTGCGCGCCAACCTGCCGCCGACCCTCTTCCCGTTCCTCTCGAACAACCTCGACGGGGCGCCGATCGTCGCCCTCGCCTCCTACACCAACTTCGGCGAGGTCAACACCCAGGGGATCGACTTCGCGCTCAACACCACGCTCCGCCCGAACTGGGTCCTCGACGTCGGCTACTCGTGGTTCGACTTCGAGGTCGAGCGCGACATCCCGGGCGACCCGCTGCAGGCCAACGCGCCGGAGAACCAGTTCAAGGCTGGCCTCTCCTATCTCGGCCAGGTCCTGGACGCGGCGGTCAAGTTCCGCTGGGTGGACGAGTTCGAGTGGTTCGTGGGTCCCTTCCGCGGCACCGTGGAGTCGTACGAGGTGGTGGACGTCTCGGCGAACTACCACATCAACGACCACGTCGCGGTGGGGGCGAACGTCGCCAACCTCTTCGACAACGTGCACAACGAGGCCTGGGGCGGCGACCTCCTGGAGCGCCGCGCCCTCGGGCACATCTCGTTCCGCTGGTAGGCGGCTAGGGGAGGGGAAGGTATTTCGTTGACTCGACCGACCCGCTGCTCTAGACTGCCGGGCGGACCACCGTCGGGGCGTGGCGCAGCCTGGTAGCGCACCTGCCTTGGGCGCAGGGGGTCCCCAGTTCAAATCTGGGCGCCCCGATACCGACGGCGAGCGGGGTCCGCGCCACCGGCTGCCTGTAGCTCAGTTGGATAGAGCAGCGGCCTTCTAAGCCGCGGGTCGGGGGTTCGAATCCCTCCAGGCAGGCCACTCTCAATAACCGCGTGGTGAGTGTAGCTCAATCGGTAGAGCGCTGGACTGTGGCTCCAGTGGTTGAGGGTTCGATCCCCTTCACTCACCCCACCTCGATGCGCCCTTAGCTCAGCTGGATAGAGCGACAGCCTCCGGAGCTGTAGGTCAGAGGTTCGAATCCTCTAGGGCGCACCACCGAATCCTCGGCCACCGCTAGCAGAGCCTCGCGGAAATCGCCGGTCTGACCCGCATCGTGTGCGAGACGACTGGCAACTGTAAAGCCATGCTTGACTGCCCGCCACACTCTCGCCTACCCTAGAGCCGATGATCCGGAGCTTCCGGCACAAGGCTCTCAAGAAGCTCTGGAACGAAGGCGACCCGAGAGGGGTCAGGAGCGACTTGCTTGGTCGTGTGCGACGGCTGCTGACGGCACTCGATGTGGCGCAGGACCTGACGGAGCTTGGCGGGTCGGGGTGGGGGCTGCATCGGCTCCACGGGCAGCCGGTGCGCTTTGCAGTCTCGGTCAACGGCCCCTGGCGAATCACCTTTGAATGGGAAGACGGCGACGCTTTGCGAGTCGACCTCGAGCAGTACCACTGAGGAGTCAGCGAATGTCCGAGTACCCCGCCAAGCACCCACCCCAGATGGAGCCCGCACACCCGGGCGAGATCCTGCGCGAGGACGTGCTTCCGGCGCTCGGGCTGAGCGTTGCTGAGGCGGCGCGGCAGCTACGAGTCTCCCGGCAGATGCTGCATTCGATCCTCGCCGGGCGCTCTGCCGTCTCGCCGGAGATGGCGGTGCGCCTGGGCCGCTTCTGCGGCAACGGCGCCGGCTTCTGGCTGCGGCTGCAGTCGGCCCACGACCTCTGGCACGCCGAGCGGAAGCTGCGGGCCGAGGTGCGCAAGATCCCCGAGCACGCCGTCGCATGAGGACGCGCGCTCTCGCCGCTCACTGCGCGGCACCTGCGAGCCGCGCGATGAGCGAGGCGGCTGCGCGCACCCAGGCGAGGATGGTGTTCGAACTGGATCGGCAGCGCTGCACCTTCCCCCTTTTTCTCGTCGCGGCAGGCCGCAACAGGACACAACCTAGGAAGCGCGCCTAGTCAGCTGTGAAACCGCGCAGTACCCGATAGCGGATGCCGGCGTTGCCCGCCTCGAGGACCTCGATCTGCGCGCCCTTGAAGGTCGCCAGCGTGGGACCGGAGGGAGAGAGGTCGTAGGTGGCCTCCTGAGAGAAGGCGGGGCGCGCGAGGTCGTTAGCGTACTCCCGGTAGAGCAAGCGCAACGTGCCTCCCGCAGCGCCTTGGTACACCAGCTCCCGCTTGAATCCGGTCGGCGCTTCGCCGCTGATCGGCACCGTGAAGACCTCGTACCGGTAGCCGGTAGGCGAGAGCGTGAGCGTGCCGTAGCCCCGGATGGCGGCGTACTCGAAAACGCCGTCCCAGGTTCGATCCGAGAAGCACACTGCCTGCTGCGGGCGCCCGAGCAGCGCGCTTCTGCCGTACCGATGAGACGAAGAACACCAAGCGACGGTGCCAAATCCCTGTTGCCAGTCGACCCTTTCCGGCAGGAGCTCGGTACCAGCGGGCACGGTCAGTTTGTTGCTCACCTTGCTCGCCTCCGTCAGCCGCGCCCGCACTGCCTCCTCGACCGCGAACTCGCGATATACGGACTCACCAACTCCAACCTGAGTCTCCACGCCCTTGTCGGGCGCCGCACCGGGTTTCCGGAGTCGATCCCGGAAGCCGGCGCGGAGCAACACGAGTAACTCCGCGCTTCGCTGCGCCTCGGCGTCATCGACCACAGTCGGCGTCGACGCGCTTCCAGGAATGGTCGCGATCACAAAAACACCGAGGAACAGAGCGAGCGCCAAGCAAAGCCGCATCATTTCCGTTCTCCCGCAGAGTAAGCGGACCGCCCTGACCAGCTCCCCGACACATAGAGACTTGGAGATGTCGGGGTCTGTCCTACCGGCAAATCCTGCCCCACTTCTGAAATCCTCTGTGGCGGTCTCGGGTAGATTGCCAAGCGTATCAGCTCAGCGACAACACCCGAACGAGTGGTGCGGGCATTGCCCGCTGCAACGAGGGAGCCTCTACACGGTCGTCAAGGACCACGCGGTTATACTTCGCCTGGCATGGCCATCGCCGAGGCGCACATCCAGCCTCCGTTTCTAGTCGAGGATCGCGACGGGGTCATCCGCGTCGGGGGCACCAGGATTCCCCTGGAGCGCGTGATCCTCGAGTGGAAGGCTGGAGCCAGTCCGGAAGCGATTGCCGAGAGCTTCCCCGTCCTGGAGCTGGCCGACGTCTACGCCACGGTCGCCCATTACCTCCGCCACAAGGACCAGGTCGACGCGTATCTCAAGAGAGCCGACGAGGAAGCCGAGAGGGTGAGGGCGGAGATCGAGGGAGAGTCGCCGCAGGAGGGTCTCCGGGAGCGCTTGCTGGCGAGGCTGAACCGCTGACGGACTGGAGTCCGCGCTTCCTGGCCGACGCGGACTTCCGGGAGGCCATCGTCGC
>DASWHY010000434.1:0-4752 GCA_036397955.1 Thermoanaerobaculia bacterium
GCGACGATGGAGGAGCTGCACGCGCTGCCGGGGGTGGGGCGGAAGACGGCGAACGTGGTTTTGGGCAACGCCTTCGGCAAGAACGTCGGGGTGGTGGTGGACACCCACGTGCAGCGGCTGTCGCGGCGGCTGGGGCTGACGGACGAGACGGACCCTGAGAAGATCGAGCGCGACTTGATGGGGCTGGTGCCGCAAGACGAGTGGACGCTCTGGTCGCACCTCCTGATCAACCACGGGCGGAGCGTATGCAAGGCGCGGCGGCCGGAGTGCGGGCGGTGCGTGGTCAACGAGTTATGCCCTTCGGCGGAGGTGTGAGGTGAGGGGGCGGCGGGGGGTGCTTCCCCGGGAACCGGCGCGCGCCAAGAGAACTGCGGCGGGGGGGCGCGCGCCTGCGCTTCGCTTTGCGCCAGATCCATCGTGGTCTGCGAGGGGTCTTGCCAGGCGCTCGCTCAGAGCTTCCCGGGGAAGCACCCCCCGCCGCCCCTTGGCACCGTCTGTGGTCTCCTTACCTGAAAAGCAATGAACGGCAAGAAAGTGGCGGTGGTGACGGGGGCGAGCGCGGGGATCGGGGCGGCGACGGCGCGGGGGCTGGCGCGGGCGGGGTTCGCGGTGGTGCTGGGGGCACGGCGGGAGGAGCGGACGGCGACGCTGGCGGCGGAGATCGGGGGGCGGGCGCTGCGGCTCGACGTC
Organism: Thermoanaerobaculia bacterium; assembly: GCA_036397955.1. Classification (GTDB taxonomy): domain Bacteria; phylum Acidobacteriota; class Thermoanaerobaculia; order Multivoradales; family UBA5704; genus DASUNQ01. Next base: position 691 of record DASWHY010000434.1, read on the forward strand.
GCCGATGCGGTGAGCGTCGAGCGGTTCGCGGCGGCGGTGCCGGCCTGCGACCTGCTGGTCAACAACGCCGGCGCCGCCTACGGCACCGACCGCATCGAGGAGGCGCTCGACGAGCGCTGGCTCGCGATGTACCAGACGAACGTCCTCGGCGTGCTGCGGATGACGCGCGCTCTCCTGCCGGCGCTCCTCGCCTCGGGCGACGGTCACGTCGTCAACCTGGGCTCGATCGCCGGCTTCGAGACCTACGCCGGCGGCGCCGCCTACACCGCCTCGAAGCACGCGCTGCGGGCGCTGACGCGCACCCTCCGCCTCGAGCTGCTCGGCCGCCCGGTGCGGGTGACCGAGATCGCGCCGGGGCTCGTCGAGACCGACTTCTCGCGCGTCCGCTTCTTCGGCGACGAGGAGCGCGCCAAGGCGGTCTACCGCGGCCTCGACCCGCTCACTCCCGAGGACATCGCCGACTGCGTGGTCTGGGCGGCCACCCGCCCACCGCACGTCAACATCGACGAGATCGTCGTCCGCCCGCGCGACCAGGCGACGGCGACGATGGTCCACCGGCGCGAGCCGGCGCCGTGATGGGCCCGCGGCGCGCCGCTCTCCTCCTCCCGCTCGCCGCGCTGCCGCTCCTCGCCGCCTGCGCCGGCGAGCCGGAGGGGCGCGAGCCGGCGGAGCTCTACGCCCACTACTGCGCCCGCTGCCACGGCGCCGGCGGCGAAGGGGACCCGCGCAACGTGGCGCTCTACCCCGGGCTCGACCTCACCCGCTCGGAGATGATTGCGAAGCGCGCCCGCACCGTCATCCACCGCCGCATCGCCCAGGGCTACGGGCCGATGCCCGGCTTCGTCCACCGGCTGTCGCCGGAGGAGATCCAGACCCTCGTCGACTTCTGCCTCGAGCTGCAGCACGGCAAGGAGGAGTGAGCATGGAGCGCCGCGCCGCCGCCGCCGTTCCGTGGCTCGTCGCCGCCCTCGCCGTCGCGCTCGGCTGCGCCGCCGCCGACCGGCCGGCGCCGGCACCGACCGCCGCGGCCGCTGCGAGCGTCGTCCGCCCGCGCGCCGAGCGCTTCGCCGGCGTCCTCGACAACGCCGAGCTGCCGCGCCGCCTGGCGGCGCTCCTCGGCTGGGAGTGGACGCCGGGACCGCGGTAGGCCGCCCAGGGCAAACGTACCGCAGGCCGGAGCAAACGTACCGCAGGCCGGAGCAAGCGGGAATTCGCTCGGTACAAGCGTACCGACGAGAAGTACGCTTGTACCAAGCAAAAATACGCTTGCCCCGAGTGAAAGTACGCTTGCCCCGGGCCTTGGGGCAAGCGTACTTTTCAAAAGTACATATGTACCGGGCGAAAGTACGCTTGTACCGGGCGTCGGTACGCTTGTACCGGCCAACAGTACGCTTGACCTCGGCGTCCGTACGCTTGTACAGGCCGAAAGTACGCTTGACCTTGGCGACAGGACGCTTGTCCCACCCCTGAGGACGGTCGCCCGGAGCGCCGGTCCGCTTGCTCCCGGCCTCCGGACCTCTATTTCGACTTCTGGGGAGGGCGGACGCCGCGTCAGTCTGCGGCTTCGGTCGCGAGCACAGGAGGCGGAGCTGGCCGGTAGCGCGCTTCCGGGATCGGATTTCCGGACTCACGCACCGTCTCCAGCCACAGTTCCTTGGCGATCAACACCTCGGCCAGGGCCTCCTGCGGCGTATCGCCGAATGCCGAGCACGGGAACAGGTCGGGTATGTCCGCGACGTAACAGCCGTCCTCGTCACTCCAGAAGACGTTGATGTGGTAGTCCTTCACCGCTCCTCCTCCTCCATCGTCAGATTGTACCGCTCCACCACCTGCAGGAACTGCCGTACCTGATACGCCTTGGCCTTGCCTCGTTGCGGCTGCAGGATGAGAGGCCGCGGCACGCGCCGGTGCCCGAAGGAAGAATGGCTCCCGCTGGTCCGCTGCAACCGAAACCCGAACGCCTCGACGAGCCGACAGAAGTCCGCGAAGTCCACGTTCTCATAATGGCCCCGACGCAGCCTCTCCAGGAGAAACCTTCGGTGCACGCGGTCCGCCCTCCTCGAGAGGTAAGACGGATTTCCGCAGCTCTCCTGTTGCAGTCGCGCCTACGGCGGCTCCGCCGGCGGCTGCGGCATCGACGGCAGCGGCTGCGGCGGGCCGATGCCGAGGAGCGCCGCTACCCGGCCTGCCACCTCCGTCGTCCGCACCTGGCCGGTGCGGCCCGGGCGGACGCCGGGGCCCAGCGCCAAGTAGATGCCGTGCATCGCCGGGACCGTGTTGAGGTAGCCGTGGGCGCCGAGGTGGTCCGCCGGGCCCGTGGCGGCGCCGCGCTGGGCGCCGCCTTTGTCGAAGAGCCAGCCGGGCGTGGCGAAGAGGATGAGGTCGCCGGCGGCCGGGTGGTCGAGCCCCAGTGGCCCCGCCTCTTTGCGCGTCACGACGCGCGCCACCGGCCGCTCGCCCGCGACCTCGAAGTCCGCGAAGAGCCGCCGCAGCCGCTCGGTGAGCGGGGCGCGCTCCTCGGCGGGCGCCGTCAGGTAGACGTGCGCCATGCCGCTCGAGGGGACCGCCCACGCCGAGGTTCCCGCCGCCACGACGCGCCCGTCCCCGTCCACCGCCTGCACCCCCTCGCGCCGCAGCAGGAAGTTGGGGTCGAGCGTCGAGTGGAGCGGGTGCATCCCGTGGTCGCTGACAATCACCACTGCGGTGTCCGCCATCGCGTCGCCGTTCGAGAGGAGGCGGGCGAGCACGCCGTCCACCATCCGCCAGAGCGCGCGGCGGACGCCGTCGAACTGCGCCATGCGCCGGCGGTCGAAGCCGGGCTGGCGCGGCGAGACGAGGTAGAGCTGATGCCCCACCTCGTCGATGTGCGGGAGGTAGACCATCGCCAGGTCCCAGTCGTTGGCGCCCGGGAGCCTCGCCAGGAGCCGGTCGTAGAAGTCGGCGAGGTTCTGCGCCTGCTCGAGCCAGACGGCGGGGTCGATCCCGGGCCTGCCGGCCCAGTGCTCGTCGAGGTGCTCGTCGTCCGGCGCCCCGGGCCAGTGCAGGCCGCTGCGGGTCGTCTCGACGAGGAAATCGTGCGGAAAGGCGCGGGTGCGGTAGGCGCCGCCGACGTAGAGGCGGGCGCGCCCGAGGTCCGGGGCGAGCGCGAGGAGCTTGGCGCGGGCGACCGCCGGCCCCTGGTCGTCGCCGCGAGGGTGCGGATCGAGCTCGACCTCGGCCCACGCCCCGCCGGCATCCAGCGCGGCCGGCCCCACGTCCGCGACCTCGGGCCGCATCTCGAGCGTGTCGTAAGCGACCGCGCCGTCGTCGCGAGAGTCGGCGGCGTAGAGCTTCACGGCGACCGGCTCGCCCTCGTGTCGCTCGATCGTGAAGCGCGCCATGCGGCAGGGTGAGTACGTCGCGCGCCCGCAGTCGCGGTCGGGCTCCCCCCAGTCGGCGCGGCCGAGCTCGACCACCCGCGCCTCGGTCTCCGCGTCGTTGACGTAGAGCACGCCGTAGTCGGCGCGGCGTTGCCCGTCCCGCCCGTGGGCGTGCGGCCAGGTGAGCGACACCGCGCGCTTGCCCTGCCGCCGCGCCGCCTCCCAGAGCGCCTCGGTCTCGAGCGGCACGTCGAAGCCGCTCACCGTCGTGCCGAGGGGATCGCCCGGGCGGTGGAAAGTGTTGGCGACGACGCCGGTGCGCGCCGGCGGCGCGCCGGTCGCGAGGCTGGCGTGGTTCGGCGCGGTGATCGTGGGATCGACGGGGATCAGGCCCGCCGCCACCTGCCCCTCCTCGAAGAAGCGGCGAAACCCCCGCAGCGCGTCGAACTCCCCCTGGCGGTAGAAGAGCTCCAAGTCGGTGGCCGAAGCGCCGTCGAGGGAGATGAGGATCACCCGCCGCGGGCGCGCGGCCTCGACCGCGGCGGCCGCGGGAGCGGGCGCGACCGGCGCCGGTGACGGCGGCGCACCGGCCCGGCAGGCGGTGATGAGGAGGAGGGAGAGGAGCGGCAGGAGCCGCCGGCGGCGATCGAGGGCGCGCATGACCGCGGATCGTACCCGCGGCGCGCGCCGTCTCAGCGTCGCG
>DASWHY010000435.1:0-3838 GCA_036397955.1 Thermoanaerobaculia bacterium
GACGATCACGTCCAGGGCCCGCACCTCGTCGTCCAGCCAATCACCTCCACGCGGGCGGGGCACAATTCCCAGCCGGCCCGCCCAGGGGCCGGGAACCCAATCCACCCTTGCTCGCGTCGTCGCCAGACTCACTCAGAACCCTTCTCTTGCAGCTCCCTCGGCAGGGAATCGATATCGACGCCTCGCTCCCGCAGCACGAAGATCCTGTGATGGCCGTCCAGGATCGTACCATCCGGCCTCGCCTTGAGCCCTCCAGGTTCACTCGGCCGCAACGACGCGACAAGCTGCTCGGTGGACAGCCGCCGGAAGGCGTCCAGCTTCGGCTGACTGAGCGAGCTTTCCGAATGCAGAGGCTTCAGCGGAGAGCGATTCATCCTAGCTCGGCGTCGGCCAAGCGAGCCCGGACTTCCTGCAGTGTCAGCTCACCAAGGTGCCGGCGTGGATTGCCGCACATCCAGCACGAGCAGAGCTTGGGCGTCTCGGCCAGCATGCCCAGGAACTTCAGCCGGCGGCGGCGGTCCGGATGGCAGTCGATCATCTGGGAAAGCTCGCGCTGCGCCCAACGCTTGCGCCGGGACGCCTGATGCCTGCGCTTGGCCCGCTTCAGGTCCTTGGTCATCGCCGAGTCTAAAAGCGCGATCCGGGCTCCTGCCTTCGCTAGGCCGTGACTCGCACGTTGTCGTGCAGGAACTCCGGAGCGATGTCCGCGCCGTTCGGCCAGACGAGGGTGTGGAACTCGGGATGAAGCGTGAATTGCCTGAACACGGCTGGGTCGGCCAACGGCTCGAACACCGGTCCCTTCAGCGCCGGCGTCAGGTCGATCTCCCCGGTAGTGCCGTCGCGAAAGCGCAGCCAGACGACGTGGCCTTCAACATGTCGTGCCTCGACGGGTAGTCCATGCTTTCACTGCTCGCTGTAGAACATGCCGATGACGATACCAAGGAATCGCGAAATCTCAGGCATCGCCCGGCTCAGGCCGGCATCGCCGGCCGCCGGGGCATCAGGGGTTTGTAGGCCAGCAGCCACAGTCCGGCGTAGTCGCGCATCAGGCGCATTTGGAGGCGCTGGAGCTCGCGGCCGTCTTCGACGGCGCCGCTGGTCAGGGCCTCGGCGAGGAGGTGGTGGAAGCGCCACATGAACTCGTCGGCGGCGCTGGCGGCGAGGCGGGCGCGGTCGAAGATCGGCGCGTCGCCCGTCACCGAGCTCTCGTCGAGGATGTCCGCGATCTCCTGCGCCTCCTCGTTGAGGAGGATGCGCAGCGCCGCGGCCTCGCAGAGGAAGAGCTCGAGGTCGCGGTCGCACAGCTCCTTGCTGTGCAGGCGCCGGCACGCCACCACCTCCCGCGGCTCGATGCGCAGCGGGAAGATCTGGGGCTTCAGCACCAAGGTCTCCGGCCGCTCCTCGGGGTCCTGGTCCAGGAGCACCGCGACCAGCCGCTGGAACGGCTCGGCCAGGAGCTCCTGGTGGCGGCTGGGCCGCGCCGCCAGCATCAGCTCCCCGGTGTCGACCTCGACCCGGATCGCGCCGGTCAGGGTCTTCGCCGATTCGCCGCCGCGCCCGGACTCCATCGCCGCGGTCAGCCGCGGCACCAGCGAGCGCACCCACTGGCGGATCTGCGCCAGGTGGTCGAGCCGCACGTCGTCGCGCTGCAGCTCCTGCTCGAAGCGCTCGACGTCCTGGCGGAACTGCATCAGCTCCTGGTCGAGCTGCACGTCCACCGGCACCTCGCGCTCGAGCTCGAAGACCCGCTGGTACTCGTCGACGATGCGCTGCTCTTCCAGCTTGTAGAGCTTCTGCACCCGCCCCTTGAAGACGAGGTTGGTCTCCAGCACCGCCACCAGCAGCTCGGGCTCGAAGAAGAGGACGCCGAGCTCGTGCTTGAGGTCGCGGTAGCGGCGGATCAGGCCGCGGTCGTTGAGCTGGTCGAGGCCCTCGATCGCGAGCGCCTCCTGGCGCAGCGTCTCGATCGCCTCGTGCCGCTGCCGCACGTCCTCGACCGAGGGCGAGCCGGCGCCGGCCAGGGCCCACAGGCCACGGTAGATCTCGCCCAGGTGCTTGCGGTCGCGCAGCGCCAGCCGCCCGCTGCGCTCGTCCTCCTCGCCGGAGAGGCGGGTGAGGAGGAAGTCAACCTTGTCGAGCCGGTCGGGAGGCCATTCGTCGGGGTGGGCGTAGAGGTAGAACTTGACGAGCTGGGTCAGGATCTTCTCGTCGTACTGCTTGACCCGCTGGAAGAACTGCCGCAGGGCCTGGGGGGGGAGTCTGGTATCCTCCGCGTCCAGCGTCGCGACGAGCGTCCCGAGGCGCGCCTCGATGGCGTCGAGGCGGGTGCGCACCCGCTCGCTCTCGGCGGCGGAGAGCTTCTCCGAGACCTCCTTCAGCTCGCTGTACAGGGTCTGGAAGTCGGCCGAAAGGTCGGTGGCCGTGCCGTAGATGGCGCTCTTGGCGAGGCTCTGCAGGAACTGATGGAAGGTCCAGGCCGAGCGGAAGAGATGGGAGAGGTCGGCGTAGCGGCGGTGTAGGGCCGAGAGCTCCTGGACAGTGCTCATCGCGACGGGTCCTCCGGGACCTGCCAGAGAGATAAAGCGAATGATCTACGCGAGAGTCTAGCCGATGGCGAGCGGCAAGGGCAGCGGACGGGTGCGGGTGCTGGTGAGCCAGGAGGCGATCGAGCGGCGGGTGGCGGAGATCGCGGCGCAGCTCGACGCCGACTACGGGCCGCTGGTCTCCGAGGCCGAGCCGCTGATCGCGATCGGCGTGCTCAAGGGGTCGGTCTTCTTCCTCGTCGATCTCCTCAAGCGGGTCAAGGTGCCGGTCTCCCTCGACTTCTTCCAGACCTCCAGCTACGGCAGCCGCATGGTCCGCGGCGAGGTGCACATCCGCAAGGACGTGGACCTCTCGATCCGCGGCCGCCACGTGCTGCTGGTCGAGGACATCGTCGACACCGGCTACACGCTGCGCACGATCGTCGACCTGCTGCGCTTCCGCGGCGCCGCCAGCGTCCGGCTCTGCGCCCTCCTCGACAAGCAGGCGGCGCGCGAGATCGAGATCCAGATCGATTACCGCGGCTTCACGATCGAGCCGCTCTTCGTCGTCGGCTACGGGCTCGACTTCGACGAGCGCTTCCGCAACCTTCCCTACGTCGGCGTCTGGGAGCCCGATGAGGCGCCGGCGCCGGGAGGAGCCTGAGGCGATGGACTTCCACCACAGCGACGGCGCGCCCAAGGCGATCGGCCCCTACTCGCAGGCCGTGTCGGCCGACGGCTGGCTCTTCACCTCCGGGCAGATCGCCCTCGACCCGGTGAGCGGCGAGATCGTCACGGGGGGCTTCGAGGCGCAGGCGCGGCGGGTGCTCGAGAACCTGCGCGCCGTGCTGGCGAGCGCCGGCTGCGGCTTCGGCGACGTGGTGCGGGCGACGGTCTACGTCGTGGACCTCGCCGACTTCCCCAAGCTCAACGCCCTCTACGGCGAGGCGATGGGCGACCACCGCCCGGCGCGCTCGACGGTGCAGGTGGCGGCGCTGCCCAAGGGGGCGCTGGTCGAGATCGACTTCGTCGCGCGCATCCCCGGCTAGGCCGCCGCGGCGGCGACCTCTCTCACCAGTTCCAGCGCCTGCTCGACGTCGGCCCGCGAGACGTCGCGGTGGGTGACGAACCGGACGGCGTGGGGACCGACCGGCACGCCGAGGACGCCGCGCTCGCGCAGGCCGGCGAGGAGCGCGGCGGCCGGGCCCGCCACGCGGAAGATCACGATGTTGGTGCGCACGGCGGCCGCGTCGAGCTCGATCCCCGGCAGCTCGGCGAGGCCGCGGGCCAAGAGCGCGGCGTTCTCGTGGTCCTCG
>DASWHY010000436.1:0-5415 GCA_036397955.1 Thermoanaerobaculia bacterium
TCGGCGGCGCCCCGTCGAGCCCGTCGCTGCAGCCGCCGCCGATGTGATGGGTCACCAGGGCGGTGAGGGGGGCCTCCTGAGGCGTGGCCGGCGCGGTGTTGAGCAGAATCGCCTCGCGGATGGCGTTGCCCACCTCGCGCGCCCGGCAGGCCTGGTTCTCCTGGTTGGGGACGACATTGCCGCAGTCCGCCCCCGTGAACGTCTGGTTGCGCTTCGGCAGCTCGTCGAAGCCCGGGGCGAGCGCCGTGTAGTTGCCGGCGAGGCGCGCCGCGATCCAGCGCGCGTAACCCTCTGAATCGGCGATCGTCGGCCAGTTGATCGACTCGTCGGTGCGCTTGTAGAGGCCGATCACGGCCGCCAGCATGCCGTTGGCGTTGACGGCGTTGACGTGGTTGTCCCAGTAGTCCCAGAACAGCTTGTTGGGGAAGCACGCCGCCCGCGGCAGGACGCCCGTGCAGGGCTGCAACACGTCGTTGGCGTCGTAGGCGCCGAACGGTTTGCGGTTGACGACGTCGAACGGCTGGCCGCTGGCGGCGAGGGGCACCGAGATCTGGATCACGGTGTAGCTCTTGTTCTTGCGGTCGGTGACGTAGTTGTTCCAGCCGGGGTTCAGGTAGGTGCGGTGGGCGCCCGACCAGGTGGTGTCGCCGATCCAGTGGAAGGGCGAGAGGACACCGGCGCCGCTGTAGCGCAGGAAGCGCGGGGAGGTGTTCACGCGCACCGGCCCGGTGGCGTAGAGCGGCAGGCCGGTGGCGTCGCCGCTCACCGAGATGGTGCCGCTCGCCGGCGAGAAGCCGGCGGTCGAGACGCAGCCGGCGGCGGCGCTGTGGAGCTGCCAGGTCCAGGTACCGATCTCGTTGAAGGCCGCGCGGATCTTGAAGTTGTCGGTGTCGGGGGTGGGGGCCGGCTGGAAGACCCGGGTGTCCCAGAACCCGGCGCCCGTGTAGGTCTTGTTCGAGGGCGAGGTGTACTGGACGCAGAGCTTGGTCGTCCAGGGATGAGTCGTGTTCGAGTTGATGATCTGCTGCCAGCGCTGGCCGCGGGCGATCGAGCTCTGGGCGGCGGCGTCTCGTGGCGCCGCGATGGCCGATATCACCAGCAGGAGCGGCAGGAGTTTTTGGCGTCGGGAAAGAGGCGTAAACATGATGATCCTCCTGGGCTCGCGAAAGGAAGCAAGCCCTAATTACGGTTACGGATGAGAGACGCCCAGCGTTGGGGGGCTTTGATACACTGCCGCCGCTCCGGCGGACCGGCTTCGCGCAGAGCCCGAGCCCGGCGCACTCTCCTACCCAGCCGTCTTGGTGGTGATTCTCAGGAGGAGCCTTGAAGATCCACGAGTACCAGGCGAAGGAGATCCTGCGTCGCTTCGGGGTGGCGACGCCGCGCGGGCGGGTGACGGACGACGCCGAGGAGGCGGCGCGGATCTGCGAGGAGCTGGGCGGGCGCTGCGTCGTCAAGGCGCAGATCCACGCCGGCGGGCGCGGCAAAGGCGGCGGGGTCAAGCTCGCCAATTCACCCGAGGAGGCGCGCGAGAAGGCGTCGCAGATCCTCGGCATGCAGCTGGTGACGCCGCAGACCGGCCCCGAGGGGCAGACGGTGCGCAAGGTGCTGGTCGAGGAGGCCCTCGCCATCGCCTCCGAGCTCTACGTCTCGGTCACCCTCGACCGCCGGCTCGCCAAGCCGATCGTCATGGCCTCGGCGTCCGGTGGCATGGACATCGAGGAGGTGGCGGCGCACGACCAGGCGGCCATCCTGCGCCTGCCGGTCGATCCCCACCTCGGCCTGCTGCCGTTCCAGGGGCGGACGATCGCGCGCGGCCTGAAGCTCGGCGGCAAGACGGCGCGCGAGGCGGCGAAGCTCCTCGAAGGCCTGGTCGCCGCCTATCTCGCGACCGACGCCTCGCTCGCCGAAGTGAACCCGCTCCTGGTCACCGCGGACGGCTCCGTCCTGGCGCTCGACGCCAAGATGAATTTCGACGACAACGCGCTCTTCCGCCGCCCCGACATCGCCGCCCTGCGCGACCTCGCCGAAGAGAACCCGATGGAGGTCGAGGCCGGCAAGCACGGCCTCAACTACATCAAGCTCGACGGCACGATCGGCTGCATGGTCAACGGCGCCGGCCTCGCCATGGCGACGATGGACATCATCAAGCTCTACGGCGGCGAGCCGGCCAACTTCCTCGACGTCGGCGGCTCGGCCAGCCAGGACACGGTCAAGAACGCCTTCCGCCTCCTGGTCTCCGACCCCAGCGTGCGCGCCGTGCTGATCAACATCTTCGGCGGCATCGCGCGCACCGACCGCATCGCCAACGGCGTCGTCGCGGCGCTCGGCGAGCTGGGCGAGGTGCGGACGCCGGTTGTGGTGCGTCTCGAAGGCACCAACGTCGAGGAGGGGCGGCGCATCCTGCGCGAGGCGCCCTTCCAGTTCATCGTCGCCGAGGACATGGCCGACGCCGCCAAGAAGGTCGTGACCGCAGCCGCGGGAGACCGCTAGATGGCCATCTGGGTGGGCAACGACACACGCCTCCTGGTGCAGGGGATCACCGGCAAGGAGGGGACCTTCCACGCCCTCGGTTGCCGCGACTACGGCACCCGCGTCGTCGCCGGCGTCACGCCCGGCAAGGGCGACGAGACCGTCGAGGGCATCACGGTCTTCGACACCGTCGCCGAGGCGCGCGAGGCGACCGGCTGCAACGCCACGATGATCTTCGTGCCGCCACCCTTCGCCGCCGACGCGGTGATGGAAGCGGCGGCGGCGGGAATCGAGCTCGTGGTCTGCATCACCGAGGGCATCCCGGTCGCCGACATGCTGAAGGTCAAGACCTTCCTGCGCGACCATCCGACGCGGCTCGTCGGCCCCAACTGCCCGGGGGTGATCTCGCCGGGGATGGCCAAGATCGGCATCATGCCCGGGCACATCCACCGCCCCGGGCACGTCGGCGTCGTCAGCCGCTCGGGCACCCTCACCTACGAGGCGGTCTGGCAGCTCACCAACCTCGGGCTCGGGCAATCGACCTGCGTCGGCATCGGCGGCGACCCGGTCAACGGCACCAACTTCATCGACTGCCTCGCCGCCTTCGCCGCCGACCCCGAGACCGAGGCGGTCATCCTGATCGGCGAGATCGGCGGCAGCGCCGAGGAGGAGGCCGCCGCCTGGGTCGAGGGGCACTTCGACCGCCCGGTCGTCGGCTTCATCGCCGGGCGCACGGCGCCGCCGGGGCGGCGGATGGGGCACGCCGGGGCGATCGTCGCCGGCGGCAAGGGGACGGCGGCCGAGAAGATGGAAGCGTTGCGCGCGGCCGGGATCCGCGTCGTCGAGTCGCCGGCCGAGATGGGCGCCACGGTGGCGCGCGCGCTGGGGCGGTGATCCGGCGGCTCGAAGGCGCCGGCTGGCTCGCCCTCCTGGGCGGCGGCGAGTTCAGCTTCGGCGAGACCCTCGACGCCGACCGCGCCTGGCTCGCCAAGGCGCCGCCGGGGCCGATCGGCTTCGTCCCCGCCGCCAGCGGCTCCGCGGACTACGGCGTCCACTTGGCCGAGTACTTCGAAGGCAGCTTCGGGCGCGCGGTCGAGACGATCCCGATCTACCGCCCGCGCGACGCCCGCCGCGGCCGCAACGCCGAGCGGATCGCCGCGGTCGCCGCGGTCTACCTCGGTGGCGGCGTCACCGATCACTTGCTGGAGGCGCTCGCCGGCTCGCCGGCCGCCGAGGCGTTGGCCGGGAAGCTCCGCGACGGCGGCGTCGTGGCCGCCATCGCCGCCGCCGCGCAGTGCGCCGGGCGGGTGGCGCGCAGCATCTTCGGCGGCGGCACGGTGCCGGGGCTCGGCTGGCTGCCGGACGCCGCGGTCGAGCCCAACTTCGACCCCGGCCACGACCGGCGGCTGCGCAAGCTGATGGCGGCGCCGGGGGTGGAGGTCGGGCTCGGCATCCCGGCCGGCGCGGCGCTGCTGCTCGGGCCGGAGGGGGCGGTCGAGGTGGCGGGGACGGCGTTCCGCCTGCGCGGCGCCGACGGCGACCTCGAAGTCATGGCGTGACCAAGGAGAGACGGACAATGGAGCAGACGCTCGCGATTCTGAAACCCGACAGCGTGGCCGCCGGCCACGCCGGGAAGATCCTGGCCCACCTAGAGGACCAGGGGTTCACCCTCCGCGCCTTGAAGATGGTGCGGCTCACCACCGCGCAGGCGCGCGCCTTCTACGAGGTGCACAAGGAGCGGCCGTTCTACGACGGCCTGGTGGAGTTCATGACTGGCGGGCCGGTGGTGCCGGTCGTCCTCGAGCGCGACAACGCCGTTGCCGCGCTGCGCGAGGCGATGGGCGCGACCGACGTCGCCAAGGCGGCGCCGGGCACCGTGCGCGCCCTCTACGGCACCTCGATCGAGCGCAACGCCATCCACGGCAGCGACTCGCCCGAGAACGCGGCGCGCGAGATCGCCTTCTTCTTCTCCCAGGCCGAGCTGCTCGGCGCACGGTAAGCTGGCGCCGATGGTCTACCGCGCCCCGCAGGCCGCGCCGCTCTCCCAGGTGCCGGAGGAGCGGCGCGGCCGCGTCGTCGGCCGCTTCTGCCTGGTCTGCGGCACGATCTACCCCGAGCAGCGCGCCCGCCACAGCGGCCGCCCGGTCTACGGCCGCGACCACATCGCCGCGCCCTGCGCCCACGAGGGCGACCGCTTCGAGCCGGGCGAGGAGTGGTGGGAGCCGGCCGTCGAGGTGCTCCCGCCGCCTCCCCCGCCCCCCGCGCCGCCGGCCCAGCCCGCCGCCTGACGCGCGTGCGCGGCGCCGTCGATCCCGAGCTCGCCGCCCACGTCGAGGAGCTGGTCCGCTGCCGCCGCTGCCCGGCGGTGGTGCCGCCGCCGGTCGCGGCGCTGCCGCTCGGCCGGCCGCGCCTGATGGTCGTCGGCCAGGCGCCCGGACCGCGCGAGGCCGACCGCGAGCGCCTCTTCGCCCACACCGCCGGCACGCGTCTCTTCTCCTGGTTCGCCGAGCTGGGCGTGCCGGAGGAGGAGGCGCGCGCCCGCATCTGGATCGCGGCGGCGATCCGCTGCTTCCCCGGCCGCGCGCCGCAGGGCGGCGACCGCGTGCCGTCGCCGCAGGAGGTCGCCAACTGCGCCCCCTGGCTGGAGCGCGAGCTGCGGCTGCTCGAGCCGCTGACAGTCATCGCCCTGGGCCAGCTCGGGATCAGCCGCTTCCTCCCGCCCGCGCCCCTCGCCGACCGCGTCGGCCGCGTCTTCACCGGCGAGCGCGACGGCCGCACCTTCGAGGTCGTCCCCCTCCCGCACCCCTCCGGCCGCAGCACCTGGCTCAACCAACCCGACAACCAGAAGCGCCTCCGCCGGGCGCTGGCCCTGCTCGAGAACACCCGCGGGTGGCGCGAGACGTTCGGCGACCGGAGATGAAGTCATGTGTATGGACAGGTGTA
>DASWHY010000437.1:0-9243 GCA_036397955.1 Thermoanaerobaculia bacterium
CCGCTGCGCCAGACCCACGGCATCCCCGAGGAGGTGGACGGCGTCTGGGTGACCGAGGTCGGCCCCACCAGCCCGCTCTACGAGGAAGGGGTGCGCGCGGGCAACGTCATCGCCGAGGTCAACGGGCAGGAGGTCAAGAGCGTGGCCGACTTCGAGCGGGTCATCGAAGGGGCGCGCTCCGGCTCGTTCCTGCGGCTCTACGTCCTGCGCATCGCGCCGCGCGGCGGCCGCGTGCAGCCGTTCTTCGCGGTGGTGCGGGTGCCGTAGGCGGGCACCTCACCCGCTCTCGATCAGGAGGCCGGTCCGCGAGGGCCGGCCTCTTTCGTTAGGATTCGCCGCATGCCCGAGCCCCAGCCGCGCAAGACCGGTTACCGCTCCACCGTCCTGGTGGTCGACGACGAGAAGGCCATCCGCGACAGCCTGCGCATGATCCTCGAGTACGAGGGCTACCAGGTGGACGAGGCGGCCGGCGGGCCGCAGGCGCTGGCGCGGGTGGCCGACCGGCCGCCGGACGCCGTGCTGCTCGACATCAAGATGCCGGAGATGGACGGGCTGGAGCTGCTGCGCGCCTTCCGCGAGCGGGGCTACGACATGCCGGTGCTGATGATCAGCGGCCACGCCGACGTGGCGACGGCGGTCGAGGCCACCCGCCGCGGCGCCTACGACTTCTTCGAGAAGCCGCTGCAGCGCGAGCGCGTGCTGGTGGCGCTGCGCAACGCCGTCGAGAGCTCGCGCCTGCAGGCCGAGAACCGCCTGCTGCGCCAGGAGCCGGACCCCCTGATCGGCGCCTCGGCGGTCATGCGGCGGCTGCGCGAGACGATCGAGAAGGCGGCCCCGACGACCGCCACCGTGCTGATCGCCGGCGAGAGCGGCACCGGCAAGGAGCTGGTGGCGCGCGAGATCCACCAGGCGAGCGCCCGGCGCGAGCGGCCGCTGGTGCAGGTCAACTGCGCCGCGATCCCGGAGGAGCTCATCGAGTCCGAGCTCTTCGGCCACGAGAAGGGGAGCTTCACCGGCGCGGTGCGGCGGCAGACCGGCAAGTTCGTGGCCGCCGACGGCGGCACCATCTTCCTCGACGAGATCGGCGACATGTCGGCGCGCACCCAGGCCAAGGTGCTGCGGGTGCTGCAGAACGGCGAGGTGGAGCCGGTGGGGGCCGAGAAGACCGTGCAGGTGGACGTGCGGGTGGTGGCCGCCACGCACCGCACGCTCGACGAGGAGATCGCCGCCGGGCGCTTCCGCGAAGACCTCTTCTACCGCCTCAACGTCATCCCGGTGCGCACGCCGCCATTGCGCGAGCACCTGGAGGACATCCCCATGCTCGTCGAGCACATGGTGCGGCGCTACGCCGAGCAGAACAACTATCGGCTCAAGACCTTCGGGCCGGAGGCGCTCTCCCACCTCCAGGCCCTCCCCTGGAAGGGCAACGTGCGCGAGCTCAAGAACCTGGTCGAGCGGTTGCTGATCCTCTCCGCCGGGGACGTCATCGACCGCGAGGACGTGATCGCCGCCACCGGCGGCGCCCGCCCCGAGCTGTCGAGCGCGCTGATGGCGGTCTCGACCCTGCGCGAGTTCCGCGAGCTCTCCGAGCGCCTCTTCATCCTGCACAAGCTCGAGGAGCACAACTGGAACGTCACCGCCACCGCCCAGGCGATCGACACGCCGCGCAGCAACCTCTACAAGAAGCTCGATCAGTACGAGATCAAGCGCGAGGGAGAGCCGCGGCATGAGCACTGAGGTCGCCGCGCTCGCGGCGATGCTGGAGGAGAGCGGGGCGCTGCGGCGGGGCCACTTCCTCCTCTCCTCGGGGCTCCATTCGCCGGCCTACGTGCAGTGCGCCCTGCTGCTCGAGAGCCCGGCGCGGGCGCGGCGGGTGGGGGAGGAGCTGGCGGCGCTCCTCGCCCCGTTCCGGCCGGACTCGGTGCTGTCGCCGGCGCTCGGCGGGCTGATCGTCGGCCACGAGACGGCGGCGGCGCTCGGCGTCCCCTTCCGCTTCACCGAGCGGCAAGGAGAGGCGATGGAGCTGCGGCGGGGCTTCGAGCTGGCGGCGGGGGAGCGGGTCGTGGTGGTGGAGGACGTCATCACCACCGGCCGCTCGACGCGCGAGACGATCGCGGTGGCGGAGGCGCGCGGCGCGCGGCCGGTCGCCGTGGGCGCGATCATCGACCGCAGCGGCGGCCGTCACGGCTTCCCGGTCCCGCTCGTCGCGCTGACCACCCTCGACTTGCCGACCTACCCGCCCGACGCCTGCCCCCTCTGCCGCGCCGGCGGCGCGGCGGAGAAGCCCGGCAGCCGGCCGGGACGGTAGCCGCGCCCCGCCGCCTGGTACACAATCGGCGCATGCGACGGGACGAGCCGCTCGACTACACCGAGACCGAAGTGCACAGCTACCTGCCGACCGGTTGGAGCCTGGCCGGCGGGGACGCGGGCGGGTGGGACGCGAAGCAGCGCGCCTGGCGCCTCACGGTGATCGACAACGTGGACTTCGACTGGCCCGTCGAGGTGGAGGCCGGCACGGCCGCCGAGCTCGGGCGGCTGGAGGCGCTGCGCCGCGCGATGGACCGGGTCTACCGCGAGCGGTTGGGGTAACCTACCCGCGAGGGCCGGAGCAGACGACCGATGCAGATCGAGCTCACCGAGGAGCACAAGCTGCTGCGCGAGAACGTGCGCCGCTTCGCCGCAGAAGTGGTGGCGCCGCGCGCCAAGGAGATCGACGAGAGCGGCGAGTTCCCGCGCTCCTTCTACGACCAGGCAGGGGAGCTGGGGCTCGCCGGCGTCACGGTCCCCGAGGAGTACGGCGGCGCCGGCATGGACACCGTTTCCTACTGCCTGGCGATCGAGGAGGTGAGCCGGGTCTGCGCCACCTCCGGCGTCATCCTCTCGGTCAACAACTCGCTGGTCTGCGACCCACTGCTCAAGTTCGGCAGCGAGGAGCAGAAGCAGGAGTTCCTGGCGCCGCTGGCGCGCGGCGAGAAGCTCGGCTGCTTCGCCTTGACCGAGCCGGGCGCCGGGAGCGACGCCGCGGGCCTGCGCTCGACCGCCGTCCGCGACGGCGACGACTACGTCCTGAACGGCAACAAGGTCTTCATCACCAACGGCACCGACGCCGACGTCGCCCTGGTCTTCGCCAGCATCGACCTCGCCAAGCGCCACAAGGGGATCACCGCCTTCATCGTCCCCGCCGACACCCCCGGCTACCACCACGGCACGCACGAGTTCAAGCTCGGGGTCAACGCCTCGGGCACCACCGAGCTCGCCTTCACCGACATGCGGGTGCCGGCGCGTCAGCGGCTGGGGGCCGACGGCGAAGGGTTCAAGGTGGCGATGAGCACCCTCGACGGCGGCCGCATCGGCATCGCCGCCCAGGCGGTGGGGATCGCCCAGGGGGCCTTCGAGGAAGCGCTCGCCTACGCCCAGCAGCGCGAGCAGTTCAACCGGAAGCTCGCCGAGTTCCAGGCCATCCAGTTCTATCTCGCCGACATGCAGACCGAGCTCGACGCCGCCCGCCTCCTCACCTGGAAGGCGGCCTGGGCCAAGGACGCCGGCAAGCGCTTCACCCTGGAGGCGGCGCAGGCCAAGCTCTTCGCCTCCGAGATGGCGCAGCGGGTGACCAACAAGGCGCTCCAGATCCACGGCGGCTACGGCTACACCAAGGAGTACAACGTCGAGCGCTACTTCCGCGACGCCCGCATCACCGAGATCTACGAGGGCACGAGCGAGATCCAGAAAATGGTGATCGCCGACTGGGTCTTGAACCGCGCCTGACGCCGCCGGCCGAGGACGAATTGCGATGAAGCCGCGCCCCGCGGCGCTCGTGCTGGGAGCCGCGCTCGTGGCGGCCGCCGCCGCGACCGCCGCCACCGCGCGCGTCGACCGGCCAGCTCCGCTGCTCGAGTTGGAGGTGTTGACGAACCTGCTCGACGGCACCGAGCATCCCGGGTGCCGGGCTTGGGTGGAGCCCGAGGCGGGCGAGAAGCGTCCAGCATGGGTCGCGTTCGGCGCCGTGGCGGCCGATGCGAAGGACGGCTGGCGGGCCGCCTCTGCGCGGAGCGACTGCGGCGGCGGACGGCTGGGGGACGTGGGCGCATCCAGCCGCCGCACGCCCGGAATCCCGTACCTGATCCTGGACCTCGAGGCGGAGCTCGGCGGCACCGGCACGGAACGGTCCGCCGTTTCCGTGACCCTCCACACGCGCCGGCTCTCCGGCTTCGACGCTTCCGGGCGCCCCGGCTACGCGTCCGTAGCGGACCGGACCGTCACCGTCGGCGTGGAGAGCGACGCCATCCTTCCTCTCCTCCTTCCCGATGCGCGAGAGCGGGAGGCCTTCGGGATCCACGAGGTCTGGTTGCGCCTGCGCGCCCGAGCCGCGCGGCCGGCCGCCGCCTACGGTGCGATCTCCGTCGCCGCCGACGTCCCGGGGGCGGAGATCCTGCTCGACGGCGGGCGCGTCGGCCGGGTCTCGGAGCCCGGCCCGACCATCCTGAGCAATGTCCAGGTGGGCGAGCGCGAGATCGCCGTGCGCGACTTCTCGGGGCGCGAGGCGCGGCAGCGCGTGACCGTCGCCCGAGGCGACACCGCCGTGGTGGCGCTGCGGGTCTTGAGCCTCCCCCCCGCCGCACCCGAAGCGGCCTTGCTGCCGATCGGGAAGAACCCCCAGGGCCAGGAGGAGTACTGGCGGGTTAAGGACGCCGCCATCGTGGTCGAGGTGCCGGCGGGCGAGTTCCTCATGGGGAGCGGCGAGGGCCAAGGCGAACGGCATGAACGGCCGCAGCATCGCGTCCAGGTCGCGGAATTCCTGATCGACAAGCTGGAGGTGACCTGGCGGCAGCTGCGCCGCTACGCCGAGGCGAACGGGACGCCGCTTCCGCCCGCCCCCACCTGGGGTCCCCAGGAGGACTACGCGGCCTCCAACATTCTCTGGACCGAAGCGCAGGCGTACTGCGAGTGGGTCGGGGGGCGGCTGCCGACGGAGGCGGAGTGGGAGAAGGCGGCCAGGGGCACGGACGGCCGGCTCTACCCCTGGGGAGACGACTGGGACAGCGAGCGCTGCAACTCCTGGGAAGGCGGCCCACACCGGCCCCGGAGCGCCGGCAGCTACACGACCTGCGTCAGCCCCTACGGCGTCCTCGAGATGCCGGGCGGGGTGTGGGAGTGGTGCGGCGACTGGTACGGCGAGGGCTACTACGCGGAGAGCGCGGCGCAGGATCCAACCGGCCCGCCGGCGGGGTCCCTGCGGGTCCTGCGAGGAGGCTCCTGGCTCAACCAGGGGCTCTGGCTGCGCCCCGCGTACCGCCACCGCAACGATCCGTCCTCCCGCAACGTGCATCACGGCTTCCGCTGCGTCCAGAGGGCGCCGGGCTAGACATGACGAGAAACGGCGCCGCCGGCCGATCCTTCGCCGTCCTCCTCGGAGCGCTGCTCTTCGCTGCGTCGGATCAGGCCGGGGCGCGCCCGCTCGCGCCGGTCCATCTGACCCTCGAGGTCGTCGCCAACCCGGTCGAGGGCGCAGCGGGACCGCGTTGCCGGGCTTCCGGGGATGCCGAGGCCTACCGCAAAGCGGAGTGGTGGGTCGAATTCGGCCAGGCGGAGCCCCATCCCGAGCAGGGATGGCACGGGACGGGCGGCGCCATCCGCTGCGGCGCCGGGCCGGCCGAGAGACCCCAGCCCGCAGGCGGCGATTCACCCACCAGCCCCTACCTCACGGTCGGAGTCACCACGGTGGCGCGGCCCCTTCAGGAGAGAGGAGATTTCTCCCTCGAGATCTCGCTGTCGCTGGGCACGCTCTCGGGCTTCGACGCGCAGGGAGCGCCGAGCTACGAGCGCGCGAGCGCGAAAAGGAGCGTCATCTTCCTCGGTGAGGGTGAGACCGTGGTGCCCTTGCTCGTCGCCAACGCGAGCGAGGGCGAGGAGCTCGGCATCCGCGAGGTTCTCCTCCGGCTCCAGGCGACATCGGCGCCGCAGGGAGCGGGGAGCGCTTACGGCGCGATCTCGGTGACTTCGCCTCTGAGCGGCGCCGAGATCCTTCTCGATGGCGGCGTCGTGGGCAAGGTCGAGGCCGACCGCCCCGCCGTGCTCCCCAACGTGCGCGCGGGGGAGAGAGAAATCGGCGTGCGCGACGCCTCGGGGCGGCAGGTCCGGCGGTTGGTTCGCGTGCTGGAGGGTCGGACCGCGTTCGTCGCGCTTGCGGAGCCGGCGGCATCGGGCGACGGCGACTACGCTCTGATTCCGTTGGGCAAGAACCCCCAAGGTGCCGCGGAGTATCGGCGGACGCGGGACGGCGCGACGGTGGTGCGGGTGCCGGGCGGCGAGTTCCTGATGGGGAACCGGGAGACCGAGCGCCAGCCCCTGGAGCACCGCGTGTCCGTTGCGGACTTCCTGCTCGACAAGACGGAAGTGACCTGGAGACAGTACGAGACCTTCGCCGCCGCCACCGGGAGGAGCCTCCCGCCCGACCCTCCTTGGTGGGGCATCCACGACGACCATCCGGTGGTGTTCGTCACTTGGGAAGAGGGACGGGCGTACTGCGCTTGGGCCGGGGCACGCCTGCCGACCGAGGCGGAGTGGGAGAGGGCCTGCCGCGGCGACGATGCGCGCATGTACCCGTGGGGGAACGAGGAGCCCATCCCGGAGCGGGCGGTGTACCGCCGGAGCTGGGGGTTCGCGGCGACGGACCCGGCGGGAGCGCACCCGGCGGGGGCGAGCCCGTTCGGCCTGCTCGACATGGGCGGCAGCCTCTGGGAGTACGTCGCCGACTGGTACGACGAGAACTACTACCAGGTGAGCCCGCCGCGCGATCCGCGGGGTCCGGCGTCAGGACGGGCCCACGGGGTGCGCGGCGGTTCCTGGGACAGCCGGCCGTCCGTGCTGAGTTGCTCCTGTCGTAGCTGGGGGCACATCGGCTACCGCGAAGGGGACTTCGGGTTCCGTTGCGCCATGAACGCCGCCGAGTAGGGGCCGTGCAGTCGGCCTGTCGTTACTGCTTCTCCGCGACCTTGGCCGGCTCCGCCAGCAAGCGATCGATCTCGGCCTTGAACGCCGCGAAGGGCTGCGCGCCCTTGAGGCTGGCCACCGTCCGAACGGTGGAGGTCTTCGGGTCGGTGTAGGCGAGGAAGAACCCCGGCGTGCCGGTGATGCCGGCCTTGCGCGCCTCGGCCATGTCCCGGCGGATCTCGTCGGCCTGCCGGCCGGACGCCAGGCAGGTCTCGAACTCGGCGACGTTGAGGCCCACCGCCTCGGCGTGGGTCGTCCACGGCTCGAGGGCTTTCTGGTTCTCGAACAGCCGGTCGTGCATCTCCCAATACTTCCCTTGCTCGCCGGCGCAATTGGCGGCCTCGGCGGCCTTGAAGGCGAGCTTGTGAATCGACTCCAGCGGCAGGTCGAGGAAGACGTACCTGAGCTTCCCGGTCTCGACGTATTCCTTCTCGATCTGCGGATAGGTGTCGCGGACGTAGCGGGCGCAGAACGGGCACTGGTAGTCCGAGAACTCGATCAGGGTCAGCTTGGCGGTGGGCTCGCCCTTGAACTGGTTGGTGCCCGGGTCGAGGACGACGTTTGCTGGCGGGCCGGCCGCGGGCCGGGCCAAGAGCAGCGCCTTGATCTCCTGGAGGTCCTTCTGGATCGCCTTGACGCTCTCCTTGAGGGCCGCGATGTCCTGCGCGAGGTCGGCCGCGGCAGGCTCCTGCCGCGCGGCGAGCGGCGCCGCCAGCAGGCAGCCGAGGATCATAATGGACGGTAGGAGCAGTCGTCGGAGAGTCATACAAACTTCCTTTCTCGTCCCGAGCAGTCTAGCGCAGACAAAGGAAGGGGCGATGGGATGCCCTCCCATCGCCCCGAGCTTCCCTTTCCGTCCAAGCGGTGCTACGGCAGCTCTTCGAAGGTCACGATCGCATAGCCGTTGGCCTTCAAGGCGACCTGCGTGGTCAAGCCGTAGGCCGGCACCTTGACCGTGTAGTTCGCCGCCTTCCCCGTGTGCTTGTGCTGGAGCATGTAGAAGCCGTCCTCGTCGGTGACGTACGCCAGGATGAACTTGCCGGTCGGCCCCCACAGCTCGACGCGCACGCCGCCCTTCGGGTTCCCGGTTCCCGTCTGGAGCGTCAGGCCGTTGACACCCGGGTTCTTCTTGAAGACGTTCGTGCTGGTCGGATCGGTCGAGCCGCTGGTGCCGTTCGTGTAGCTGAACGTGTAGGCCTGCGGATCGAAGATCGTCGTGTCCCCGTTCGGCACGCCGCACGTGGAGCTCAGCGCCTCATTCGAGCCTCCACGCTGCCACGCCGGCGTCTTCGACTCGAGACCGTAGTCGAGATGGACCGTGACGTAGAGAACACCGGTCGCCGGGATGACGCCGGAGACGTGGCACTCCGTCACGTTGCCGGCGCTGATGTCCGTTCCCGGGTAGTCACTGAGCAGGATCACCGGGTTGCCGCTCGGCGACAGGTTCCCACCGTCGCACGAGATCGTGTACTGGCTGTTGAGGTTCGGGCTCGGCACGAAGCAGCCGTTGACCACGTCGAAGGAGTCGTGCGTCTGGATCGGCGTCGCGCCCTGGGTCACGAACGGGTAGGGGATCGTGACATCCAGAGTGACGGCAGTGCCCGGCGTCCCGGAGTCGAAGACGTTGTAATAGAACTGGCCGGGGTTGCCGCCGTTGAGCCGGTAGCTGTTCAGCACCGTGGATCCGCCGCCGTTGGTGCACGGATCCTGGATGAAGATCAGCCGGAACTGGTCGTTCGGCAGCGGGCAGTACGACGTGTCGGTCAGCTCGTTGCACTGCTCCGGCCCGGTGTTGTCCTCCGGGCACGAGGCATCCGGGTTGCCGGTGCACGACTCGGGGACGTCGCACTCGCTGGCCGCCGGGCGACAGAACGTCGTCGGCTCGGCCACGACGTCGGCCGGACACGCCGTGTCCGCCACGCCGGTGCAGCTCTCGTCCGGGTCGCAGATGTCGCCGGAACCCGGATTGCAGATCGTCGTCGCCGGCGAAACGATGTCCGCAGGACACGCCGCGTCGGCTACGCCGGTGCAGCTCTCGTCCGGGTCGCAGATGTCACCCGAGCCAGGGTTGCAGACCGTCGTCGCAGGGGAGACGGTATCCGCCGGGCACGCCTGATCGGGCAGGCCCGTGCAGCTCTCGTCCGGATCGCAGAGATCGCCCGAACCCGGATTGCAAACTGTGGTCGCCGGCGAAATCGTGTCCGCCGGACACCCCGCGCCCGGCACGCCGGTGCAGCTCTCGTCCGGGTCGCA
>DASWHY010000438.1:0-2062 GCA_036397955.1 Thermoanaerobaculia bacterium
TTGCCCCGGGCTAGGTTCAGTCGGCGGCTTCGGTTCCGAGAGCCGGCAGCGGAGCCGGCCGGTATCGCGCTTCGGGAATCGGCTTGCCGCACTCGCGAGCGGTCTCCAGCCACCCCTCCTTCGCGATCAGCACCTCCCGGAGGGCTTCCTCGGGGGTGTAGCCGAAGGCGGAACAAGAGCGGAGGTCAGGGATGTCGGCGACATAGCAGTCGTCCTCGTCGCTCCAGAAGACGTTGATGTGATAGTCCTTCACCGGTCGTCCTCCATCCTCAGATTGTACTGCTCCACGTACTGCAGGAACTGCCGCACCTGGTAGGCCTTGGCTCGCCGTCCGAGCGGCTGGAGGTTCAGGACGTACGGCACCTACAAATGCCAGGCCCTGCGGGTGCTCATGGAGCAGTAGAGACGCCGGGCAAGGTCTCCTCGACCACTGCGCTCCTACGCCTGCCGCAGCGCCACCACCGGCTCGGTCTCCGCGGCGCTCCGGGCCGGGAGGAGGTTGGCGAGGAGGGCGACGCCGACGAGGAGGAGGACGACGCCGGCGAAGGTCGAGGGGTCCTGCGGGCTGACCTCGAAGAGCAGAGCGGCGAGGGTGCGCGAGAGGGCGTAGGCGCCGGCGAGCCCGAGGCAGACGCCGAGGAGCACGGGCGCCATTCCCTGGCCGACGACCAGCCGCACGACGCGTCCGCGGTCGGCGCCGAGCGCCATCCGCACGCCGATCTCCTGCCGCCGCTGCGCCACCGCGAAGGCGGTGACGCCGTAGATGCCGATGGCGGCGAGGAGGAGCGCGATCCCGGCGAAGGCGACGAGGAGCGCCGTGGTGAAGCGCGGCGAAGCGACGGAGGCCGCCACCCACTCGTCCATGGCCGCCACCGTGGAGAGCGGCAGGTCGGGGTCGAGCGCGGCCAGCTCCGCCCGCAGGGCCGGCGCGAGGGCCAGGGGGTCGCGCCGCGCCCTCACCACCAGCGTCATCGCGCCGGCAGGTGTCTGGGCATGCGGCAGGTAGAGCTCCGCCTCCGCGGGCAGCGTGAGGCCGCGGTGCTTGACGTCGGCGACCAGCCCCACGATCGTGCGCCACGGCGCGTCGTCGGCGCCGCCGAGCTTCAGCCGCCGGCCGACCGCCTCCTCGCCCGGGAAGAAGCGCGCGGCGAAGGTCTCGTTGACCAGCACGACGCGCGGCGCCTGAGCGTGGTCTCGCGGGCCGAAGCCGCGGCCGCGCTTGAGGGCCATCCCGAGGGCGCGGAAGTAGCCGGGCGTGGCGATGCGGTACCAGACCGCCGGCGCGTCGCCCGGCCGCGGCGCCGGCCGCCCTTCGACCGCGAACGAGACGTCGGTGTCGTTGCCGGAGAGCGGCGCCACCGACACCGCCCCCGCCGCCGCGACCTCGGGGTGCCGGCCGACGCGCGCCAGCAGCTCCTCGTAGAAGGCCGCGACGCGCGCGTCGTCGGCGTAGTCGGTGGCCGGCAGGGCGAGGTCCGCCACCAGCACGCCCTCCGGCGCGAAGCCGGGATCGACGCGCAGCATGCCGGCGACGCTGCGGATGAGGAGCCCGGCGCCGACGAGGAGCATCAGCGCCAACGCCACCTCGCCGACGACCAGCGCCCGGCGCAACCGGCCGGCGGCGGCCGTCGTGCCGCTGCCGCCGGTCCCTGCCTTCAAGGCGCCGGTCAGGTCGGGACGCGAGGCCTGGAGCGCGGGCGCGAGGCCGAAAAGGAGCCCGGCGGCGAGCGCCGCCGCGAGGGTGAAGCCGAAGACCGGCAGGCTCATGCCGATCTCCTCGATCCGCGGCACGCCGGGGGGCGCCAGCGCGCGCAGGAGGCTCGTCCCCCAGCTGCCTGCGAGCAGCCCCACGGCGCCGCCGGCGGCGGCGAGCAGCAGGCTCTCGGTCAGGAGCTGGCGCACCACCCGCCGCCGTTGGGCGCCGACCGCGGCGCGGATCGCCATCTCTCGGCTCCGCCCGGAGGCGTGGGCGAGCAGCAGGTTGGCGACGTTGGCGCAGGCGATGAGGAGCACCAGCCCGACCGCCCCGAGCAGGACCAGCACCGCCCGTCGCGTCGGCCCG
>DASWHY010000439.1:0-3677 GCA_036397955.1 Thermoanaerobaculia bacterium
CGCCCTGCTCTGGCCGGAGAGCGGTCAGGAGGCGGCGCGCCACGCCCTGCGCCAGGCGGTCTACAGCTTGCGCTCGCTCTTCCCCGCCGGCGACGAGGCGCCGCCGCTCCTCGCCGACCACCGCGAGGTCCGCTTCAACCCCGCGGGGGAGCACTGGCTCGACGCCGCGGCCTTCGAAGAGGCGCTGCGCCGCGGCGCCGCCCATGCCGATCCGCACCGCCTGGCGGCGGCGGCGCAGCTCTACCGCGGCGACTTCCTCTCCGGCTTCCACGTCAAGGAAGCGCTGGCGTTCGAGGAGTGGCTCTTCCGCGAGCAGGAGCGGCTGCGCGAGGCGGCGGTGGGCGCGCTGCGCACGCTGGTCGAGAGCTACCGCCGGCGCGGCGAGGTGCGCTTCGCCAGCCACTACGCACGCCGCCTGCTGGCCATCGACCCGCTCTCCGAGCCCACCCACCGCGAGCTGATGCGCCTCGCCGCCGCGGCCGGCCACCGCAGCCGCGCCCTGGCGCAGTACGACGAGCTGTGCGAGCGGCTGCTGGCGGAGCTCGGCGTCGAGCCGATGGAGGAGACGCGGGCCCTCTACGAGTCGATCCTCGCCGAGCCGGAAACGGGAGCGGCGCCCGTCGTGGAAGGGGAGGCGGTGGGGCCGCTGGTGCCGCTGGTCGGGCGCGAAGGGCCGCTGGCGGCGCTCGCCGCCACCTGGCGCGAGGTGCAAGCGGGCGCCGCCCGCTGGACCCTGGTGGAGGGCGAGACCGGCGTCGGCAAGAGCCGCCTGATCAAGACCGGCCTCGACGCCGCGCTGGCCCAGGGGAGCGCGCTCGTGCTCCAGGGGCGCGGCTGCGAGCTGCGGCCGCCGCCGCCGCTGCTGCCGGTGGCCGAGGCGCTGCGCTCCGTCCTCGCCGCGGACGGCGACGGGGCGGAGCGGCTCGTGGAGCAGCCGCCCGCAGCGCTGGCGGAGCTCTGCGCCGGGCTCGCCCGGCAGAGCGGCAGGCCGCTCGTCCTCCTACTCGACGACCTCCATCTCGCCGATCCCGGCACCTTCGAGCTCCTGGGGCGGCTGGCGGCGGGAGAGGGGGACTGGCCCGTCTGGATCGTCACCGCCTGGTGCCCGGAACAGGTGCCGGAAGACGACCCGCGGCGGGCGCTGGTGCGGCGCTGGGCGGCGCCGCTCTGGCTCGACCGTCTGGCGCCGGCCGGGTTCGAGGAGATCGCCGCCGCGCTGGTGACGGAAGGGGAGGCCGCCGAGCTCGGCGCGTGGCTCGCCGCGGGCGCCGCCGGCCTGCCGCTCCTGGCCACCGAGCTGATCAACCTGCTACGCGACGAGGGGGTGCTGGTGAGCGGCAACCTGATGGGCTGGCGCCTGGCGCGGCCGCTGGCGGCGGTGGCGCCGCCGCCGGCCGACGTCCGCGCGGTGGTGCTGCGCCGCATCCGCGCCCTGCCGCAGTCGACGCGCCGTCTCGCCACCCTGGCCAGCGTCATCGGCCGCGGCTTCGAGTTCGGCCTGCTGCAGGCGGCGGGCGGCGAGCACCCCACCGTCGTCGAGGTGGGGCTCGAGCTGCTGCTCCAGCGCTGGCTGGTGCGCCGGGCGAGCGGCCGCTGGACCGACGAGGGGCGGGCGGTGGGGGAAGCGCTCTGGGCGACCGGCGCGCGGCGCGGCGACTTCGAGTTCGCCCACCGGGTGATCGGCGAGGCCATCTTCGACGCCGTCGACCCGAAGCGCCGGCGGGTGCTCCACGGCGCGGTCGCCGCGGCCCTCGAGGAGCGGAGCGCCGGCGACCCGCGGCGGGGGTGCGAGGCCGTCGCCCACCACTGGCTCGCCGCCGGCCGTCCCGAGAAGGCGGTGCCCTGCCTGCGGCTGGCGGCCGAGCGGTCGCGGGCGCTGGGCGCCGTAGAGACCGCCGCGGCCTACGAAGCGCTGGCCGCCGAAGCGGCGTCGGCGATCTCCTCGAGCGCCCGCGCCACGCCCGCCGCGTCCCCCACCTCCACCCGCCGGTAGCGGTCCGGCGGCAGCGCCGCCGCGCACAGCCGGTGGACGTCGGAGCGCGCGCTGCCGACGAAGAGCACCGCCTTCCCCGATGCGATGCAGCCGTGCACCTTCGACGGCAGGACGTAGCCCACGAACTCGTCGCGCAGGGTGATGAGATGGGCGGCCGGGGTGACGAGGAGGCGCGGCAGCAGCTCGAGCGGCAGCGGCCGGCTGCGGTGGAACGGCAGGCCGAGGTCGCGCAGCGCCGCCTCCACCCGGTCGGCCTTGGCGCCGGTGGCGTTGAGCCAGAGCCCGACGCGGCCGGAGCCCTCGCCGTGGTGCCGGCGGTAGCCCTCGACGAAAGTCTCGTGGTCGTGGGCGACACCGAAGTTCCCCGAGTAAAGCAGCAGCGTCTTGCCGGCCAGCTCGGCCGGCGGCGGCAGCGGTTCGGTCCCCGGCGGCACCGCCACCGGCGAGGGGTCGCGCTTGAGCACGATCCGCGCCGCCGGGATCCCCTGCGCCAGGAGGCGCTCGCGCTGGTCCTCCCCCAGCACCTCGAAGCGGTGGACGCGGCGGCGCAGCGCCACCGTCCAGCGGTGGAAGGCGGCGAGCGCCCGCGGCACCCGCCCCAGCTCCGCCATCAGGCACTCGGGGTGGAAGTCGGTGATGCGGTAGGTGAGCCGCCGGCGCAGCAAGAGGTTGAGCGGCACGACGAAGTGGATCAAGAAGGGCGGACTGCCGGTGAAGAGCACCTCGTCGGCGCGGCGCAGCTCGCGGCGCACCGCCCAGAGCAAGCGGAGGTTCGTCCGCGCCGTCCACAGGGCGCGGTCGCGGAAGTCGGCGCGGTCGTAGGGGCGCGCCGCGAGGCGCAGGACGCGCAGGCGCCCGGCCCCGGCCGGCTCCTCGACGAGCGATCCGCCGCCCGAGGAGAGCCCGGCCAAAAGCACGTCCTCCCCGGCCGCCGCCCGCTCGCGCGCGAACTGGAGGCTGTACTGCCCGACCGCCCCGAAATCCGGCGGCAGCCAGTCGCAGAGGTAGACGAGCTTGTGCACGGGGCGGCGCGACGCCGGCCGGCTACCGCTCCGTCAGCATCTCGGCGAGGTAGCCGCCGACCTTCTCCCGCTCCTTGCTGGCGAAGTACCAGTCGATCGTGCGGTGGAGGCCGTCGATGAACTTCATCCGCGGCTCCCAGCCCAGGAGCTCGCGCGCCAGCGTGTTCTTGGCCACCCGGTTGAGGGGGCCGGTCGGCATGTGCGGCAGGAACTTGATCTCGGCCGTGTGGCCGGTGTAGCGGAGGACCTCGCGCACCGCGTCGATGACCCGCGTCCGTTCCTCGGTGCCGAGGTTGACGGCGGTGCCGTCGTCGATCTTCTCGGCGCACAGGACCATGCCGCGCACGATGTCACCGACGTAGGTCCAGTTGCGCACCTGGGTGCCGTCCCCCCAGACCTCGAACGGGTCCTGGCGGACGAAGGCGCGGGCGATCATGGCGATGACCGCGTGGTTCTCCACCCCGCGCTCGCCGTAGACGGTGAAGAAGCGGCAGGAGGCGGCCTTCAAGCCGAAGTCGCGGGCGTAGGCGGCGAGCGTCATCTCGGTCATCAGCTTCGCCCAGCCGTACATGTTGTCGGCGTCGTAGGGCGGGCCCACCATCTCCTCGGAGAGGTACAGCTCCTCGGTGACGTCCCCCTGCAGGTGGTTCGGATAGACGCAG
>DASWHY010000440.1:0-4175 GCA_036397955.1 Thermoanaerobaculia bacterium
AGACCACCTCGCGCTCCGCCTCCCGCCCCTGCACCGAGGCGTGGACGAAGATGACGCGGAAGCCGTAGCCGCTCTCGGCGAGGCCGGAGAGGAAATCGTGGTAGGCGGCGCTCCCCTCCGACGTGACGAGGGCGACCCGCAACGGCAGCTCGGGGAGCGGCAGCGCGCGGTTGCGTTCGAGCAGGCCGGCGGCGGCGAGGGCGGCGAGGGTCTCGCGCCGGCGCCGCTCGAGCTGTCCGAGGGTGAACGCCGGGTCCACCTCGCGCACACAGAGCTGCACCTTGCCGCCGGCGGCGAAGAAGTCGAGGTTGCCGCGCAGCCGTACCTCCTGGCCGTCGGCGAGCTGCTGGCCCGAGTGGGCGAGGAGGCGCGCCACCCGCTGGTGGTCGGTCTTCCACAGCACCGCCTCGAGCTTCCCCACCACCTCGTCGTCCGCCCCCTTCTCGACCAGCTCGCAGTAGAGGTGGCCGCGCGGGCTGGCCTTGACCCGCTGCAGCTCGCCGACCACCCAGACGCTCGGGAAGGCGGAGGCCAGCAGCCCCTTCACCTCCCCGCACAGCTCGGAGACGGTGTAGGTGGTCTCGAAGAGGGCGAGCGTGCTCAATGCGGGGACTTGAGCTCCTTGGAGGTCGCCAGCGGGATCGACTCCGCCCACTCGACCGCCTTCTTCTCGCCGGCGGTGAGCTTGGAGAGGAAGTCCACCGCCTCGTCGCGCTCGCGGAAGAGGCGCCAGATGAAGGTGTGGCCGGCGGGGGCGGTGAAGTAGGTGTAGTGCTTGCTGCCGTTCGAGAGGTCGAAGCCCAGGTTGGCCTCGCCGTTGACGCCGACGCAGGCCAGGGCGATCGCCCGGCAGGCCAGGGCCAGCGCCTTGATCTCGTCCTCGTAGTCCGCCAGCTCCTCGCGCGACAGCGGCGAGTGGAAGAGCGAGATCCGCGTCCCGTCCTCCTCGGCGAGCAGGTTGTAGGGGATGTCGTTGCGGTCCATCGCGTCCTTGGTCTCGGCGGTGGTGACGAAGACGTCCTCGGTGCCGTGGACCTTGTAGGTGATGGCGTAGACGTCCTTGTCGAGCTGGGCGAAGCTCTCGGCGAGGATCGATTCGTCTTCGATGGTGAAGTAGAAGAGGCGGTTGCGCGAGCGGCGTGTGGCCATGCGGGGGACTCCTGGGTTGGGATTGGCGGCGGCCCGGGCCCTCCCCGCCGCCGCGAACACGTCAATATATCAAATGGTTAGCCGGCGGTGCGGCGCAGGTAGTCGTCGAGCAGGCGCCGCTCCTCGCGAGTCAGCGTCGCCTCGGACAGCACCAGGCTCTCGCCGGCCCGCGGCAGCTCGACGACCAGGGTGTTGACCGCCCGCTCGACACCCGCGCAGTCCACCGCCAGCCCCGGCACCAGGGCCATCGAGGCGCAGAGGTCGACGAGGCCGTCGCCGACGCCGCTGCGCACCGCCACCGCGACGTGCTTCGGGAGCTGCTCGGGGGTGATCCGGTAGCCCCCCTCGATCCGCGCCACCCGCGCCCGCCCCTCCAGGGTCTTGGTCTGGCGCGGCAGCCGCACCTCGTCCTCCAGCCGCCGCGTCACCCCGCCCATCGTCACGTCCGCCACCAGCCAGCCGGTGCCCTCGAAGGTCAGGGTCAGCTCGGCGGCGTGGCTGCCGCCGGCCCCCGGCTCGAGGCGGAGGAGGTGGTCGCGCACGGTGACGGCGTTGCGCGGCGAGGCGAGGCGGAGGGTGAGGTCGCCCTCCTCCAGGACGGCGATCTCGGGCGCCAGGTCGCGGTAGGTGCGGTTGGCGCGCTCCAGGCGGAGGCGCAGGCCCGGCTCGGGCTGAGATGGGGCAGCGCTGGCGAGCTGGAAGGCGGCCAGCAAGACAGTTGTCATTCCGAGCGCAGCGAGGAATCTGGGGGCGGGGCTCGACATCCTCACGGATAGTAGCCGCGGATCGTCCGCGCCTTCAAACCGCCGCGCACCCGCACCTCGACCTCACGGAACCCCTCGCCGCCGCCGCTCGGGGCGTAGGCAAGGTAGTAGCGGCTGCGCAGCTCCTTCTCGATCTCCTCGTAGACCCCCACGAGCTGCCCCGCCTTCTCGACGAAGAAGGCGCGGCCGCCGGTCTCGTTGGCGAGCCGCGAGAGCTTGCTGCGGATGTCGGCCGAGAGCGGCGAGACCGCGAGCCCGATAGTGTAGATGGCGACGCCGCTGCGCCGCGCGTACTCCAGGGCGTTGCGGTAGGGGGTGTGGCTGGCGGTGTCGTCGCCGTCGGAGAGCAGGACCAGGGCGCGCTGCCCGCGCACGCCGCGGAAGTAGTAGAGGCTGGTCACCAGGGCGTCGTGGAGCGCGGTGTAGCCCACCGCCTGCAGCCCCTTGAGCGCCTCGATGACCCCGTCGGCGTCGTCGGTCGGCGGCATCAGGACGACCGGCTTGTCGGAGAAGGAGACCGCGAAGCAGCGGTCGCGCGGCGTCACCACGTCGCGCACGAAGTCGGCGGCGGCGCGCTGCGCCTCGACCAGCGAAGACGACATCGAGCCCGAGGTGTCGATCACCAGCCCGACCGAGAGCGGCAGGTCCTCGACCAGCTCGAACTTGGTGATCTTCTGCGGCGTGCCCCCTTCGAGCACCTCGAAGTCCGCCGCCGCGAGCCCCAGCGCCGGCTGGCCGCCGCGGTCGAAGACCGTGGTGTAGAGCTCGACCAGGGTGACGTTCACGTTGTCGAGGTTGGGCGGCGCGTTGAGGAAGCGGGTGTCCTCGGCGCGGCTGCCGTCGTCGAGGGTCGCCACCACCGTCAGGTAGACGATCTCGCCGCCGCCCGGTACCTCGATCTGCGCCTGCCAGGGGGGCTTGGCGAGGCTCGCCACCGTCTCGTCGTTGACCCGGAAGTCGACCGCCTCGATCCGCTTTCCCTCCGGCACCGAGACCTCGGCGCGCGCCAGCGTCCGCCCGCTCACCTTGATGCCCCGGCCGGGGGCGAGGATCGTCACCTGCAGCGCGCCGCGCGGCTGGTTGACCACCACCTCGTCGGCGGCGACCAGCTCGCCCTGCTCGTCGTAGCCCTCGGCGCGCACCACCTGCTCGACCGGGAACTCGGCGAGGCGCACCTCGGCGCTGAACGGCGCCTTGGTGCGGGTGAGCTGCACCGCGCCGTCGACGAGGAAGACCACCTTGACGATGCGGCCGCCGGAGACCAGGGTCTCCGCCCGCCAGAGGCCGAGCACCACGTCCTCCTCCGGCGGCACCAGGATCAGGCTGTCGCGCCCGGCCGGCCGCTCCAGCGCCAGGTCCTCGCCCAGCGCCACGACGACGTCGTCCGGCACCGGCGGC
The DNA here is from genome assembly GCA_036397955.1 of Thermoanaerobaculia bacterium. Taxonomy (GTDB): domain Bacteria; phylum Acidobacteriota; class Thermoanaerobaculia; order Multivoradales; family UBA5704; genus DASUNQ01. Next base: position 3,312 of record DASWHY010000440.1, read on the forward strand.
TCGGCCACCGCCTCCGGCTCGCGCGGTACCTGGAAGCCGCGGGCGAGGCGGACCCGGGCGCCGCTGACGTCGTCCTTGAGGTCGAAGCGGAGGAGGAAGGCGCCGGGGCGGAGCGCGCGCTCGAGGGCGAGCGCCACCGGCACTCCTTCCGCCGGGGGCTCCAACCGGAAGCGGAGCCGGAACTCCTCGAACGGGCGCCCGTCCTGCTCGAGCATCCCCTGGAGCGTCAGCCGCAGCTCGGGCTTCTCCTTCTCCGTCGCCGGCGTGGACGCGCGGACGCTCCCCGGCGGCAGCGTCAGCAGCGCGCGGGCGAGGAGGCGCTGGCCGCGCCGGTCCGGGTAGAGCATCTGCACTTCGCCGAGCGCCAGCCGCGGCGCCTCGGCGGTCGCCTTGGCGGGGAGCGCGGTCTTCGCCGCCGCCGCCGCCCAGCCGCCGAGGTCGTCCGGCGGCGCCAGGAAGCGCTCGTAGTCCGCGGCGGTCGGCCGCCCCTTGCGGAAGCCGAAGAGCCCGTTGACGCCGCTCGCCTTGTCGACGCGCGGCGTCTCCTTGCAGACCTGGAGGTCGAAGCGCACGGCGCGGATCTGCCCGCGCAGCGCCTCGAAGTCGTCGAGCAGCTTCTCCATGTCGCGCGAGTAGAGGGCGCGCTTGCCCTCGGCCGGCTTCCAGAGCTGGTACGGAGCGGTGGGGAGCGGGCGGTAGACCAGCACCTCGCGCCGCCGCTCTTCCGGGTTCGGGTCGCTGCCGACGTCGTAGCCCCAGATCTCCAGCGGCTTGAACGCCTGGCCGCAGTCGATGACCAGGCGCTCCGCCGGCTTGCCGTTCAGGAAGAGGAGCTGGGCGCGGACGTCGAGCGGCGAGAGGAAC
>DASWHY010000441.1:0-2752 GCA_036397955.1 Thermoanaerobaculia bacterium
GAGCCCGGGTGGTCGAACTCCGGCTTCTCGGCGCGGGAGAGCATCAGGCGAATGCCGCCGCAGTCGAAGAAGGCCAGGGGCCCGGGCGCCGCGAAGAGGAAGCGCATCCCAAGAGCGTCACGGTAGAAGGCCGTGGCCCGCTCGACGTCGTGCGCGTTGACCGCGATCTGCCCGATCCGCTCCAGCCCGAACCCCGCCGCTGCCGTCGCCTCGCTGCCGTTCATCGTCGTCTCTCCTCTTGACATTGTTAGTTAGGCTAACTAAATTAAGGCCGTGGCGCGGAGGAAGTCAAGCGGGGCGACCGAAGACGAAAGCCTGGAGCTGGCGGTCCGGCTGCACGCGGCGGCGATCCACCTGCTGCGGCGGCTGCGGCGGGAGGACGCGGCGCTGGGCATCTCGCCGGCGCGCGCCTCGGCGCTCTCCGTGCTCGCCTTCGGCGGCCCGCGCACGTTGGGAGAGCTGGCCGCCGCCGAGCAGGTGACGGCGCCGACGATGAGCCGCCTCGTGGCGGCGCTCGAAGCGGACGGCCTGGTGGCGCGCGAGCCCGACCCCCGGGACGGGCGGGTCGTGCGCCTGCGCGCCACCGCCGCCGGCCTGCGTCTCATCGAGCGCGGGCGCGCCCGGCGCACCGCGCGGCTCGCGGCCCGTCTCCAGGCGTTGGCGCCCGCCGAGCGGGCGGCGCTGGCGCGCACGGTGGCGCTCCTCGAAGGGTTGCTGCCGGAGCTCTGAGCGTTGCGCTCAATCGGGCTGGCCGCGCGGCGCGACGCGCAGGCCGGCGGGGGCCTCTTCGTCGGCCACCAGCGCGGCCCGTCCGGCGAGCCAATCGAGAGCGGCTTGGCCGGCCAGCTCCCGCCGCCACCCCTGGAGCAGCGGCAGCTCGGGCTCGTGGTCGCGGTTGCCCAGCGACCACCAGCCGGCGAGCGCCTCGGCGTCGCCGCGCGAGGCGACGAAGCGCGCCGCCACGTCCCCCTCCCGGCTGCGCGCCTGGATCAGCGCCGAGAGCATCGCCGCCCAGCTCTGCGCCACCGGCGAGAGGAACGGCTCCCGCTCCGGCTCGACCGGCGCCCGCCAGCCGCAGCGGAGCGCGGCGAGGATGTCGCGCCCGTGGCGGCGGGCGGTGCCCTCCGAGACCCCGCGCACCTCCTCCAGGGCCGCCTCCGACTTCGGCGGCCGGCGGGCGAGCGCCAGGAGCGGACTCTCCTGGAGGATCCAGGACGGCGGCTTGTTGCCGGCGAGCGCTTCGCGCTCGCGCCAGGCCGCGAGGGCGCGGAGCGCACCGAGCTGCCGCGAGTTGAGGTTGCTCCACCCTTTGAGCCGGCGGTAGGTCTCTTCCGGCGGCAACCGGCGGGAGGCAGCCTCGGCCATCCGCCGGCTCTCCTCCTCGACCCAGGCCAGCCGGCCGCGGTCGGCGAGCCGGCGCGACAGCTCCTGCCAGACGCGCGGCAGGTAACGCACGTCGTCGAGGGCGTAGGCGAGCTGCTCGGGGGTGAGCGGCCGGCGCGCCCACTGCGTGAACTGGGAGGTCTTGTCGAGCTTGACGCCGAGCAGGCGCTCGACGAGCGGCGCGTAGCCCACCTGCTCACCGATCCCGAGGAAGGCGGCGGCGATCTGGGTGTCGAGGACGTTCGCCCCGCGCGCCCCGTAGAGGTGCCCGAGCAGAGCGAGGTCCCCGTGCCCGGCGTGGAGGAGGGTGGTGACCGCCAGGTCGCCGACCAGCTCGACGATCGGCCGCGGGTCGACCGCCAGCGGATCGACCGCCGCCACCTCCGGCTGCGCCGCGTCCCCCCAGGCGACCTGGACGAGCGCCAGCTCCGGCACGTAGCGCGACTCGGAGACGAACTCCAGGTCGAGCGCGAACCCCCCGGCCGCGGCCAGCTCCGCCGCCAGGGCGGCCACGTCGGCGGACTGCGTGAGGGGGGGTGGCATGCGGCGGGGGCATTGTAACGACGTGGCATAGAATCCCGCGCGACGCGGGCCACGCTCTCGCCTCGACCCCCCGACATGACCGAGCAGAGCCAGCCGCCGGCCCCGCAGGCGGGGTCCGGGGGCGCCGCGGCGCGGGTGGCGGTGGGAATCTTCCTCTCGCGGCTGGTGGGGTTCCTGCGCGAGCGGGGGCTGGCCTACTTCTTCGGCGTCGGGCCGCACGCCGACGTCTTCCGCGCCGCGCTGCGGGCGCCGAACGCGCTCCAGAACCTGCTCGGCGAGGGCACGCTCTCCGCCGCCTTCATCCCGATCTACAGCCGCTTCCTCGCCGCCGGCGAGCGCGAGGACGCCCGCCGGTTCGCCGGCGCCATCCTCGGCCTCCTCGTCGCTCTCGCCGGCGCGGCCGCGCTCCTCGGCGTCCTCCTGGCGCGACCGCTCGTCGCCGTGCTCGCCGCCGGCTTTCTCGCCGACGCCCCGCGGGTCGCCGCCGGGGAGCTCGCCGTCGACCGCTACGAGCTGACAGTGCGCGCGGTGCGCATCCTCTTCCCGATGACCGCCCTGCTGGTCCTCTCGGCCTGGGCGCTCGGCATCCTCAACAGCCACCGCCGCTTCTTCCTCTCCTACGCCGCGCCGGTGGTCTGGAACGCCGCGACCCTGGCGGCCCTCCTCGCCGCCGGGGCGGCGCTCGCTCCGGGCGGCCTCCGCGCCGCCGGCGCGGGGCTGCCGGCGCCGCTCCTCGACCGGGTGCTGGTCGCCGCCTGCTGGGGCGCGCTGGCCGGCGGGCTCTTGCAGTTCCTGCTGCAGCTCCCGCTCGTCCTCCGCCTCCTCG
>DASWHY010000442.1:0-5055 GCA_036397955.1 Thermoanaerobaculia bacterium
GATGCGCGACTTGCTCTTCTTCTCGAGCAGGTCGAAGCTGAGCTCCTGGCGCTTCTCCGCCGAGTAGAGGCCCACCGGGATGTTGACCAGGCCGAAGCTGATGCTGCCCTTCCAGATCGCGCGTGCCATGGGTTCGCCCCTCTTTTACCCTCCACAGGGGTGAGGGAGCAAGATGCGTGCCCTGTGAGAGGCTTGGCCGCCATGCCGGGACGACCCACGACGAGCCAGACGCCCACCCGGCTTCTCCGCTACGCGGCGGGGCGCGCCGAGGGCCGCGGCGACGAGCTGGCGACCGAGGAGCCGCTGGAGATCCGGCTGGCCGGCGGCGGCGTGCGCCGCACCGTGGCGCTTACCATGCGCACCCCGGGGGCCGACGCCGAGCTGGCGGCCGGCTTCCTCTTCGGCGAGGGGATCGTGCGCGAGCGCGATGAGATTCGCGGCATCGCCGCCGGCGACCCAGAGGCGGCGGACCCGCGGGCGCGCGGCAACGTCGTGACGGTGGACCTCGGCGACCGCCCCCTCCCCGACCTCGGCGGCCTCGAACGCCATTTCTTCGCCACCAGCGCCTGCGGCGTCTGCGGCCGCGCCGGGCTGGAGGCGCTGCGGGTGCGCGCGGCGCCGCTGCCGCCGGGGCCGAGCGTGGCGCCGGCGACGCTCCTCGCCCTGCCGCGGGCGCTCGCCGCCGCGCAGGGGGTCTTCGCCGCCACCGGCGGCCTCCACGCCGCGGCCCTCTTCGACGCCGCCGGGGAGCTCCAGGCGCTGCGCGAGGACGTCGGCCGCCACAACGCCCTCGACAAGCTGGTCGGCTGGGCCCTCCTCGCCGGCCGGCTGCCGCTCGCCGCCGGCGTCGTCCTGGTCAGCGGCCGGGCGAGCTTCGAGATCCTGCAGAAGACCCTGGCCGCGGGCGTGCCGGTGGTCTGCGCGGTCTCGGCGCCGAGCAGCCTGGCGGTCGAGCTGGCGCAGAGCTTCGGCGTCACCCTCGTCGGCTTCCTGCGCGGCGACCGCTTCAACGTCTACAGCGCCCCGGAGCGGGTGGCGCCGCTCCCCGTCTGAGGCCGCCGCGGTGGCACGTCGGCTGCATCTTCCATCCGGGATGAGCCTGAAAACGACGAGCGATCGACGAGCCATCCGTGTCTCCCCGTGTCTCCGTTGGGTCCTGGCGGCGCTCCTCGCCGCCGGCGCCGCGGCGCAGCTCGCCTGCACCGAGCGCCAGGTGGAGCGGGCGGACGCCGAGCTGGAGCAGGCGGACGCCAAAGCGGAAGAGCAGGCGCGCGAGCTGGGCGCCAAGGCCGACGAAGCGGGCCGGCGCCTCGAGGAGGGCCTCGAGCGCGGCGCCGAGAACGTGGAGAAGAGCCTCGAGAAGGCGGCGCGGGAGATCGAGCCCATCGCCCGCGACATCCTCGACGACGCCGAGATCTCCGTCCGGGTCAAGGCGCGCCTCGCCGCCGACCCCGACGTCACCGCGCTGCACATCGACGTCGATACGGTGGACGGCCGGGTGACCCTCAACGGCAAGGTCGAGAGCGCCTACCAGCGCGAGGAGGCCGAGGAGCTGGCGCGGCGCACCCCGGGGGTGCGCGAGGTGGTGAACCTGATCCAGGTGGCGGGGCAGCAGAGCTGAGATAATTCCGCCCATGGACGAGCTGCTCGACGCCGCGACGGCCGGCTGCCGCGTGGGGGCGGAGGTGCTGCGCCGCACCTTCCGCGACGCCGGGCTGGAGGTCGGGCAGAAGGGTGAGAACGACTTCGTCACCGGCGCCGACCGCGAGAGCGAGGCGGCGATCGTCGCCGAGGTGCGGCGCCGCTTCCCGCAGCACCGCATCCTGGCCGAAGAGGGGGGCGGCGGCGGCACCGGCTCGAGCGATTACGAGTGGCTGATCGACCCCCTCGACGGCACCACCAACTTCCTCCAGGGCCTGCCGATCTGGTGCATCTCGATCGCCTGCCGGCGCGGCGGCGAGCTGCTCGTGGGCGCGGTCTACGACCCGCCCGGCGACAACCTCTTCACCGCCGTGCGCGGCGGCGGCGCGCGCTGGAACGGCCGGCCGATGCGGGCCTCCGCCCGCCCCGGCCTCGCCGGCGCCTTCCTCGCCACCGGCTTCCCCTTCCGCGCCCACCGCACGCTCGACCTCTACCTGGGGCTCTTCCGTGAGGTCTTCCTCGCAGCGCGGGCGATCCGCCGCTGCGGCTCGGCGGCGCTCGATCTCGCCTACACGGCGGCCGGCGTCTACGACGGCTTCTTCGAGTTCCGGCTCTCCCCCTGGGACATCGCCGCCGGCGTGCTGCTGGTGCGCGAGGCCGGCGGCGCCGCCACCGACCTCGACGGAGGCGGCCGCTACTTCGAGGGCGGCAACGTCGTCGCCGGCGGGCCCGGGGTGCAGGCGGCGCTCCTCGCCGCGGTCGCGCGCTGCACCAGCGAGGCGGCGATCGAGGCGGCCGATCCGCGGCCGGTCCCCGCCGCCGTCGAGGCCGGCGGCCGATGAAAGCCGCCCGCGCGGCGCGCGAGGGCGCCGCGGCGCCGCCCGGCCCCTGGCGCCTGGAGGTCCAGGTCCACCCCGGCGACATCCGCCGGCGCGTCCGCTACTACTTCCTGTCGCGCGCCCACCTGACCGCCTGGTGCCTGGCGGCGCTCGCCTGCGTCGCCCTCCTGGCACTCGGCCTCGGTGTCGCGCCGCGGGTCGTCGGCGCCTTTTTGGGCGCCCACGACGTGCAGCGGCTCCTCGCCGAGCGGGCGCGGCAGGGGGAGCGGCTGCAGGCGCTGGTCGGGCAGATGGAGGCGGCGCGCGGCCGCGCCGGCGACCTCCGCCTGCAGGTGCAGAAGGTGGTCCTGGCCTACGGCGTGCCGGAGGGGACCGCGCCGCCGGTGGCCGCGGCCGTCGCGCCGGCGCCGGAGTCGATCTACGCCGGCACCATCCAGCACGGGCGGCGGCTGGCGCGGCGGGTGCGCGGCGAGCTGGCGGCGACCGGCGCGCTGGTCAGCCGCGTCGCCGCGCACGAGCGGGCCGACGCCGGCGCGGCGCCGGCCACCCCGGCGCTCTGCCCGCTGCGCGGCGTCGATTTCGTGCTGCTCTCGCCCTTCGGCCGGCGGCGCAACCCGTTCACCGACGAGCTGCAGTTCCACGCCGGCGTGGACCTGGCGGCGCCGCCGGGGAGCCCGATCGCGGCCCCGGCCGACGGCGTCGTCGTCTTCGCCGGCCGTTATCCCATGTCGTCCGGCATCCACTGGTGGCGGCTCGGCGAGCTGGTGGCCGTCCGCCACGGCGAGCGCTTCCTGACTCTCTACGGCCACTGCCGCGAGGTCCTGGTGCGGCGCGGGCAGAGGGTGCGGCGCGGCGAGGCCCTGGCCACCGTCGGCAACAGCGGCTGGAGCACCAGCCCGCACCTCCACTACGAGGTGCGGCGCCGCGACGCGGCCGGCGACCCGCAACCGCTCGACCCCCGCCTCTTCATGCTCGACCACCGCTGGCGCGACGACGAGCGGCTCGTCGTGCGCGCCGGCCGGCCGCCCGGCGGCGCCGAGCTGCCGCCGCTGCCGGCCGCCTTCCGCAGGTAGAGAGCCCGGCCGATGCCCTTCGGCAGGCGCCGCGACCGCCGGGCCCGGGAGGGCGACAGCGCGCCGACGATGATCGTGCCGGCGGGGGCGCGCATCGGCGTCGATCCCGAAGGCCAGCTCTGCATCCAGAGCCCGGGCAACCTCGTGCTCCAGAACTCCGGCCGCTACGGCACGCTGGAGTCGCTGCACGGCTCGGTGCGCGTCGAGCGCGGCGTGCAGGTCGAGGCGGTGACGGTGCGCTGCGCCGAGACCTGCTACGTCGAGGGGACGCTGACCGCCTGGAAGGTGGTCGCGCACTCGCTGCAGCTCGAGGACGGGGCGCGCGCCAACGTCGTCCTCCAGGAGACCCAGCGGCTGGAGGTCGGGCGCGGCGCCCGCCTGGTCGGCAACTTCGCCTCCGAGCGCGAGCTCTTCGGCTTCTTCTCCCGCTTCGCCCATCAGGTGCGCTCGCTGCCGTTCGGGAGCGAGGGGCGGGCGGAGCCGGCGGCCGAGCTGCCGGCAACAGCGGGCAGCGCCGCGCCGGCGCCGGAGGAGCGCAGCGAGGGCGCCGGCAGCGAGGGCGAGGAGTTCCCGGAGTCGCTGATCCTGGCGATGGTGCTCCTCGAGCGCGAGCTCGAGCGGCACCCGCACGCGGGCCCCGGCGGGCGCGCCATCGCCGAGATCGCCAAGCTCCTCCAGGAGCGCGACCTCGAGACCCTGCGGCTGACCCGGCGCACCCTTTTCGGGCGGATCGACGACCCGGGCGAGGACGCGGCGCGGGCGCGCGAGCTGGTGGAAGGGCACTACACGGAGGAGCCCCAATGAGGGGCGCTCTAGAGGCCCCCCTCCTCCAGAACTTGCTGTAGGCTGGCGTCAAAACGAGGGTAAACCATGGCCGCGGGTGTCGATGCGAGGGAGAGCCGAGACGAGCTCCCGGACAGTGTGTTCGACGAGTTCGACTGGCGCGGGATGGTCTATGACAAGAGCCCGGACATGGCGGAGGTCCTGGCGCGCGAGAAGCTGACGGCCTACATCGGCTTCGACCCCTCGGCCGCGAGCCTCCACGTCGGCTCGCTGCTGCCCGCGATGGGGCTCGCCCGCCTGCAGCGCTTCGGTCATTCCCCGATCGCCATCGTCGGCGGCGGCACCGGCTTGATCGGCGACCCGAGCGGCAAGACGCAGGAGCGGCAGCTGCTGACCAAGGAGAAGGTCGAGGAGAACCTCCAGGGCATCCGCAGCCAGCTCGAACGCTTCCTCGATTTCGCGGCCAAGGACAACCCGGCGCGCATCGTCAACAACGCCGACTGGCTGACCAAGATCAGCCTGATGGACTTCCTGCGCGACTACGGCAAGCACTTCACCGTCAACTACATGCTGAGCAAAGAGTCGGTCAAGCGCCGCGTGGAGTCGGAAGACGGGATCTCGTTCACCGAATTCAGCTACATGCTTCTCCAGGCCTACGACTACCTCGAGCTCTACGACCGCTACGGGTGCCGGTTACAGATGGGCGGCAGCGACCAGTG
>DASWHY010000443.1:0-3324 GCA_036397955.1 Thermoanaerobaculia bacterium
AGAACAAGGCGTCTTCGCGTTCCACCCCGACCTCGACGGCTGTGCCGCGCAGGGAGCCAGTGTCGACGAGGCCATCGCCAATCTCGATGCCGCGCGGCGACTCTGGCTCAAGGTGCGCCTCGAAGACGGGCTTCCGATCGAGGAGCCGGTACGGGAAGAAGAGTGCAGCGGCCGGATCTCGCTCCGCATTCCGCCCAGCTTGCATGCCGAGCTCGGAAGGCTCGCACGCCGCGAGAAAACCAGCCTGAACCAGCTCCTCAACAACATCCTCGCGGAGTATGTCGGTGCCTCCCGCATGCAACGCCAGGTCCTGGAGATCGTGAGTGAGCTGAGAGACGTCGCCGCTCCCGCGAAACGCTAGGGGAGGGCTGCGAACTTCTCGGCGACGGCCAGGACGCGCAAGAAGTTCTCGCCGAGGATCAGGCGGACGCCGGCGCGGTCGAGGCCGCGGTCGAGGAGCGCGGCGGTCAGGGCGGGGTAGCGCGACACGTCCTCGAAGCCTTCCAGCACCTCGGTGATGCCGTCGAAGTCGCTGCCGACGCCGACGTGCTCTTCGCCGGCCAGCTCGACGAAGTGGACCAGATGGTCGACGAAGCGGTCGAGCCCCGCCGCCGGCAGCGGGTGCGCCGCGAGCAGGCGCGCCACCTCGCGCGCCGCCAGCCCCGGCTGGCCGGCGTAGGCCTCGTCGAGCGCCTCGATCGTCTCTCCCAGCGCCGCGAGCCGCTCCTGTTGCGCCTTGGCGACCTCCGGCGACAGGAACGCGGGGTATGCGGCGGCCATCACCACGCCGCCGCGGCGCGCGATCTCCCGCACCAGCTCGTCGGGGAGGTTCCGCGGATGGTCGCAGAGGGCGCGCGCCGAGCTGTGCGAGGCGACGACCGGCAGCGGCGAGACCTCCACCGTCTGCCGCACCGCCGCGTCCGAGACGTGCGAGACGTCCGGCACGATGCCGCGCCCCGCCATCGCGCGCACGATCTCCACCCCCTGCTCCGAGAGCCCGCCGTGGCGCGGCACGTCGGTCGAGGAGTCGCACCACTCGTGCGTCTTCATGTGGGTGAGGGTGACGTAGCGCACCCCGAGCTGGACGCAGCCGTCGAGCGTCCCGGGCACGAGCAGCGGCCGGCCGTTCTCGAGCCCCCAGAGGACCGCCACCGCCCGCTGCGCCACCGCGCGCCGCAGCTCGGCCACCGAGACGACCTCGCGCAGCCCGTCCGCGGAGAGCTGCTCGCCCGCCAGCTCGCGCAGGCGCAACGCGTGCTTCCACCCCGCTTCGGGATCGAGGGAGGCGGGCACGTAGAGGGCCCAGACCAGGGCGTCCACGCCCCCTTGACGCAGGCGCGGCAGGTCGATGTGGCGGTCCGGGCAGGGCCGTGAGAGGTCCGCCGCCTCTTCGAGCAGACGAGCCGGCACGTCGGTGTGCCCGTCGGCCACCAGACAGTCGTCGTGGAATGCCATCCCGTGCCGCGTAGTTTAGTGGAAAGAGGAGCTCTGCGGGGTTGCCAGGGGACGTCCCCTTGCGCTAACCTTCGCCGTTCGCCCGGCCCGCCCGGGCCTCCCCACTTCAGACAAGGGCCCCGAACCGTGAAGAAGACCATCCATCCCGTCCGCCATCTGGTGACTGCCGTCTGCGCCTGCGGCAACACCTTCCAGACGCACTCGACCAAGGACGAGCTGCGCCTCGAGATCTGCAGCGCCTGCCATCCCTTCTTCTCCGGCAAGCAGAAGCTGATCGACACCCAGGGGCGCGTCGAGCGCTTCAAGCGCCGCTACGCGAAGTCCGCGTAGGTGCTCGAAAAGCTCGCCCAACTCGAGAAGACCCACGCCGAGCTGACCGCCAAGCTCGCCGACCCGCAGGTCCTGGCCGACCGCAAGGCCTACACCGAGGCGAGCAAGAAGCTGTCGGAGATCGCGCACGTCGTCGGGCTCTACCGCGAGCACTCGCGGCTGGCCCAGCAGCGGGCCGAGACCGAGCAGCTCCTCGCCGGCCTGGCCAAGGACGACGAGCTCTACGGCATGGCGCAGGAGGAGCGCGAGGCGCTCGCCGGGCGCCTCGCCGCGCTCGAGGAGGAGCTGCGCCGCGAGCTCACCCCGAGCGACCCCAACGACAGCCGCAACGTCGTCCTCGAGATCCGCGCCGGCACCGGCGGCGACGAGGCCTCGCTCTTCGCCGGCGAGCTGTTCCGCATGTACAGCCGCTACGCCGAGCGCCAGGGGTGGCGGGTGGAGGTCATCGACCTCTCCGAGTCCGGCGTGCGCGGCGTCAAGGAGGTCTCGGCGATCGTCGAGGGGCGCGGCGCCTACAGCCGCCTGAAGTACGAGGGGGGGACGCACCGCGTGCAGCGGGTGCCGGAGACCGAGGCCTCGGGGCGCATCCACACCTCGGCGGTGACCGTGGCGGTGCTGCCCGAAGCCGAGGACATCGAGGTCGCGGTGGACGAGAAGGACCTGCGCATCGACACCTTCTGCGCCTCCGGCCCCGGCGGCCAGGGCGTCAACACCACCTACTCGGCGGTGCGCCTGACCCACCTGCCGACCGGCATCGTCGTCTCCTGCCAGGACGAGCGCAGCCAGATCAAGAACAAGGCCAAGGCGCTGCGGGTCTTGAAGGCGCGCATCCTCGAGGTCGAGCGCGAGAAGGCGGAGGCGGCGCTCTCCGCCGCGCGCAAGCGGATGGTCGGGAGCGGCGACCGCTCCGAGAAGATCCGCACCTACAACTTCCCGCAGAACCGGGTGACCGACCACCGCATCGGCGTCACCATCCATCAGCTCCCGAACGTCCTCGAAGGGGACCTCGACCCGCTCATCGAGCCGCTCGTCGCGCACTTCCAGGCGCAGCGGATGGACGAGCAGGCGCGCGCCCACTGATCCCTTAGAATTGGCGAAGGTCAGGGGAGACTTTCGCCATGCGGTCCCGCGCTCTCCGCTCCGCTCTCGCGGCGCTCCTCGCGCTCGCCGCCGCGCCCGGCGCCGCCGGCGGCGCGACGCTCGAGGTCACCGGCCAGGTGAGCGCCGCGGGGCGCACGGCCCTCACGATCACCATCGAGCTACTCCCGCTGCCCGGCGGCCCCGGACCGGCGCCGCCGCCGGTGCGCGCCACCGCCGGTCCTGACGGGAAGTTCACGCTCGCCGCCGCCGCGCCCGGGCTCTACCGGGTGGTCGCCGCGGCGCCGGGACACGGGTCGATCGAGGTGCCGCTGCTGCCCTTGGTCGAGGACGCGCAGCTCGTGCCGGCGGCGCTGCGGCGGGAGGGTCCGGCAGGCCCGCCCACTCGGGCGGAGCGCCTTCCGGGCGACCAGGAGGGTCCTCCCCTCTGGGTGCCCGCCG
>DASWHY010000444.1:0-9318 GCA_036397955.1 Thermoanaerobaculia bacterium
GCCGGGGGCGAGGACGCGGTGGCACTCGGCGAGGGCGCCGGGGACGTCGCGGAGGTGCTCGATGACGTCGAGCATCGTCACCGCCGCGAAGCGGCCGTCCGCGAAGGGGAACGGGTCCTCGGCGCTGCCCGCCGCCACCTCCGCCCCCGTGCGCCGCCGCGCCTCCTCGACGGCGTGCGGCGCCACCTCGAGCCCGGCCGGCTCGTACCCGGCCCGCTCGAGCGCCGCGAGAAAGAACCCGTAGCCCGCGCCCACGTCCAGCACCGCCCCGCCATCCACCCCGTGCGCCCGCAGCAGCCGGATCAGCCACTCGAGATAACGCACCTTCCCCGGGTGCAGCTCGAAGTACTCCCGCTCGAAGTAGCCGGCCTCGCCGTGCACGCGCGGATCGTAGCGCGCGGCGCCCGCGGCGCTGTGCTAGACAATGCGCTCCATGCTCTGGACCGACGCCCTGGGGGCGCTGGCGACCCTCGTCGCCCTCGGGCTGCTCGGCCTGGCCGGCGCGCTCCTCGCCCTCCGCCTGCTGCGCGAGCGCGCCGCCTCCGACCCCCTGCTCCTGGCGCTCGCCACCCTCGTCGGCGGCGCCGCCGTGGCGGTCGGGCTGGGGCTCCTCCTCGGCGCCTTCGGCCTCCTGCGCATCGCCCTGGCGCTGCCGCTGCTGGCCGCGCTCGTCGTCCTCCTCGCCCGTTTCCCGCGTGCCGTCGCGCGCGCCGACTTCGCGCCCTTCGCCCACCTCGCCCGCCGCGCCGGCGCCCGGCTCTCCGACTACCCCGCGCTCGCACTCATCACCCTGCACGCCGCAGGGAGCGAAGCGCTGCGCGGCCTGCTCCGCCCGCCTCTCTCCTGGGACAGCCTGATGTACCACCTGCTGCTGGCCGCCACCTGGCTGCAGCGCGGCGACCTCGGGCCGGTGCTCGGGCCCGTGCCGATCAACTACTACGGCTACGCACCGGGCAACGGCGCGCTCGGGCTCTGGTGGTGGATGGCGCCCTCCCACAGCGAGCTGTACGTCAACCTCGCGGCGCTTCCTGCCTGGCTCCTCCTCGGGCTCGCCGCCGGCGCGGTGGCGCGGCAGCTCGGCGCCTCCCGCCACTGGCCGCTCGCCGTCTTCCTGACGCTCAACGTGCCGGCGGTGGTGCGCTTCGCCGCGACGCAGTACGTGGACATCCCGACCGCGGCCTGCCTGGCGGCGGCCTGCGCCTGCGGGCTCGCCTGGCTGCGCGCGCCGCGCTGGGCGGAGGCGCTCCTCGCCGGCGCCGCGCTGGGGCTCGCCGCCGGCACCAAGGTGCTCGGGGTCTTCTACGGCGCCGCCCTCGCGGTCGCCCTGCTCGCCGCGGCACGCGGGGAGTGGCGGCGCCGCCTGCCGCAGGCCGCGGCCGCCCTGGCGATCGCCGCCGCGCTCGGCGGCTTCTTCTACGCCCGCAACCTGGCGCTGGGCACCGATCCGCTCGCCGCGGTCTGCGAGGGCACGGCGCGCGGCGAGCCGCCGGAGCGCGTCGGCGCGCTGCCGCGCGCCGGCTCGGTCGTCACGCTGCCGCGGGCGATGCTCGCCGAAGGGCAGCTCCTCGACGCGCTCCTCGGGATCACCCTGCCGTCGTCGCTCGAGCTAGGCGTCGGGCCGCAGGCCTTCGTCCTCCTCGCCGCCCTCCTGGCGCTGCCCTGGGGGCTGGCGCGGGCGCGCCGCCGCGAAGGAGCGGTCGTCCTCGTCCAGGTCCTCCTCCATCTCGTCTTCTGGGCGACCGTCGCCTACGCCGCACAGCGCCACGTCTTCGCCAACCCGCGCTACCTGCTGGCGACGGTCGCGCTCCTCTTCGCCGCCGGCGTGGCGATCGCCGAAACGCGCGGCGTCCCCGAGCGCGGGCTGCGCCTCCTCGTCCTGGCGCTCCTCGTCCAGGACCTGTTGATGCTCCACGCGGCGATGCCGCGGGGCGCCCGGGTCGCCATCGGCGCCGCGGACCTCGCCGCCCTCGCGCTCCTCCTCGCGCCGCGGTTGCGCGCCGCGGCCCGCCGCCGGCTGCCGGCCCTCGCCGCGGCGGCGCTCCTCGCCGCCCTCCTCCTCGCTCCGGCCTGGGCGCGATTCCGCGTCGCCCACCGCGGCCGCGCGCTGGCCTGGGAGTCCACCGTCCACGCCACCCCGGCGCGCCACTGGGCCCCGGCCTGGCGCTGGCTGGAGCGCCACGACGCGGAGGGGACGGTGGCGGTCGTCGGGCACCCAACCTACTTCGTCTACCCGGCGATGGGACCGCGCTTCGAGCGGCGGGCGGTCTACGTCAACGTCAACCGCGCCGATCGCCCGGGCGCTGCGGAGTACCCGGCGTGCAACCCGCGGGTGGACCTCAACCCCGAGGCCTGGCTCGCCAACCTGCGGCGCGCCGGCGTCCGCTGGCTGCACGTCTACGGCTATCCGGAGCGGCCCTGGCCGGTCGAGTGGACCTGGGCCGAGGCGCGGCCGCGCCGCTTCCGCCGCGTCTTCGCCGACGCCCGCAACCGCCTCTACGAGGTCCTGCCGGAGAGCGACGTACAATAGCCGCGCGCTCCAGCGCCAACCGTAAGGCCGTTCCGCTTGGCTGACCCCGCCGTCACCCGACCGTCCGAGCTGCGCGACTTCCGCGCCCCGGCGGCCGCGCCGCTGGTCTCCGTCGTCATGCCCTGCTTGAACGAGGCCGAAGGGGTCCGCACCTGCATCGAGAAGGCGCTCGCCGCCCTCGCCGCGCTCGGCGTCGAAGGGGAGGTCGTGGTCGTGGACAACGGCTCGACCGACGGCTCGCCGGAGGTCGCCGCCGCCGCCGGCGCGCGCGTCGTCCACGAGCGGCGCCGCGGCTACGGCTCGGCCTACCTGCGCGGCTTCGCGGAAGCGCGCGGCCAGTACCTGGTGATGGGGGATGCCGACAACACCTACGACTTCGCCGACATCGGCCGCTTCCTCCAGCCGCTGCTCGCCGGCCGCTGCGACTTCGTCATGGGGAGCCGCTTCGCGGGGACGATCCTCCCCGGCGCCATGTCCTGGTCGCACCGCTGGATCGGCAATCCGATCCTCTCCGGCATGCTGCGGCTGCTGTTCAAGACCCGGGTCTCGGACTCCCACTGCGGCATGCGCGGCCTGACCCGCGCCGCCGCCGAGCGGATGCACCTGCGCACGACGGGGATGGAGTTCGCCTCCGAGATGGTGGTCAACGCCTTGCGCGAAGAGCTGCGCATCGAGGAGGTGCCGATCACCTACCACCCGCGGGAAGGGGAGTCGAAGCTCTCCGGCCTGCGCGACGCCTGGCGGCACGTGCGCTTCATGCTCCTCTTCTCGCCGTCCTACCTCTTCCAGCTCCCCGGCCTCTTGCTGATGGCGGTCGGGGGGGCGCTGATGCTCGCCCTCGCCGGCGGGCCGCGCCAGCTCTTCGGCCACCGCTGGGACTACCACCCGCTGCTCTTCGGCGCCGCGGCGCTGATCCTCGGCTACAACCTGGTGCTCTTCGACCTCTTCGCCAAGACCTTCTCGATGGCCGCCGGCTTCGCCCGCCGCGAGCAGTGGCTGCGCCGCTGGCTGCCGCGCTTCAGCCTCGAGCGCGGCCTGCTCGCCGGGGCGCTCCTCTTCCTGGCCGGGCTCGGGCTGGAGGTCAAGATCGTCGCCGACTGGGTGGCGAGCGGCTACGGCGACCTCATGGCGGTGCGCGGCGTGGTGATCGGGATGGCGGCGCTGGTGCTCGGCGCGCAGACCGTCTTCGCCTCGTTCCTGCTGAGCCTCCTGCTGATCAAGCGCCGTTGAGCGTGCCGGCTTGCCCGCTCTGCCGCGCGGCAGGGAGCCGCGTCCGCCACGCCGAGGAGTGGGTGACGATCCGCCGCTGCCCGGCCTGCTCGTTCCTCTTCACCGAGGACCGGGCGGGGGACTTCCGCGGCGGCGCAATCGGGCGCGAGATCGCCGAGTTCTACGCTTTCCTCGAGAGCTACCGCGAGGCGCGCGTGGCCTACCTCGGGGAGCGGCTGCGCGGCCTCCTGGCGCGGACGCGGAGCGGCGCCGAGCCGTCGGTCCTCGAGATCGGCTACGGCGGCGGCGCCCTCGCCCGCGCCGCCACCGCCCTCGGCTGCCGCTACACCGGGCTCGAGCCGCTGCTCGGCGAGGCCTTCCACGCCGAGGCGGCGGCGCCGCCGCCCGCCGCCCGCCTCCTGCCGCTCCGCTTCGAGGAGTTCGAGACCGCGGAGCGCTTCGACCTCGTGGCGATGGACAATGTCCTCGAGCACCTCGCCGATCCGGTGGGGACCGTGCGCCGCGCGCTGGCGTTGCTCCGGCCCGGGGGCCTGCTCTGGGCGCAGGTGCCGAACGAGCGCAACCTCGTCCTCAAGCACCGGCTCCTCTCGCTGCTCAAGGACCGGCGCATCACCTTCCCTGGCCACGTGAACCTGTTCACCGCCAGGACGCTGCGCCGCTGCTTCCGGGAAGCCGGGGCGCCGCAGGTCGAAATCGGCGGCACGAGCGCCAGCCACCCGGTCCTCGCGCACTTGCTGCTGACGCGCCCGCCGGGGCCGCTCCTCGCCGCCGGGCTCGGCGCGCTGCGCGCCAGCCGGCTCGACCTCCTCGGCGGCTGGGCCTACTGGCTCGACGCCTACTGCCCGGCGGACGGGAGGTGACCGCGCCCGAGATCTCCGTCGTGCTCCTGACGAAGGACGGCGGCGCGCGCTTTGCCGAGGTGCTCGACGGCCTCTTCGCCTGCGACGGCATCGAGTCGGCCGAGGTGCTGGTCGTCGACTCGGGCTCGACCGACGGCACGGCCGAGCGCGCCGCCGCGCATCCGGGCGTCGCCCTTCACCGCATCCCCGCCGCCGAGTTCGGGCACGGCCGCACCCGGAACCTCGGGGCGCGGCTGGCGCGCGGGCGGAGGCTCGTCTTCCTGGTCCAGGACGCGACCCCGGCCGGCCCCGACTTCCTCCGCCGTCTGACGGCGCCGCTCGCCGATCCCGGCGTCGCCGCCGCCTACGCGCGGCAGGTCGCGCGCCCCGAGGCCGATCCGGTCGAGCGCCTCTATCTGGAGGCGGTCTACCCCGAGCGGCCGGAGGAGCGGAGCGGGGCCGGCGCGGCGCGCATGGGAATCCAGGATATGTTCTTCTCGAACGTCGCCTCGGCGCTCTGGCGCGAGGTCTGGGAGCGCTTTCCGTTCGACGAGTCGCTGGTCATGAGCGAAGACCAGCAGTGGGCGAAGGCGGCGCTGCGCGCCGGCTGGCGGATCGTCTACGAGCCGTGCGCCGTCGTCCTCCACTCGCACCACTACCCGCTGGCGCGCGTCTTCCAGCGCAACTTCGACAGTGGCGCCTCGCTCCAGGGGATCGCCGAGGACCCGCTCCCGGCGCTCGCCGCCTACGAGCTGCGGCAGCTCGCCGCCGGCTGCCGCGCGCTGGCACGGCGCGGCGAGGCGGCGTGGATCCCGCGCCTCCTGGCTTTCGAGGCCGCGCGCTCGGCGGGCTTCGCCGCCGGCCGCGGCGAGCGCCTCCTGCCGCGCTGGCTCAAGCGCCGTCTCGGCCTGCATAAGGCCTGGTGGGAGCGCGCCGGCGCATGATCTTTCTCGACCTCCTCGGCGCCGCCCTCACCCTCCTCTGTCTCGGCTTCCTCGGTCTCGTCGGCTACCTCGCCGGCCTCTGCACGCTGCGCGAAGAGGCGCGGCGCGATCCGCTCACCCTCGCTATCGCCGCCCTCCTCGCCGCGACCGCCGCCGGCGTCGGCATCGGGCTCCTCCTCGGCGCCCTCGGCCTGCTGCGGCTGGAGCTGGGGCTCGCCGTGCTCGCCACCGCGGCGCTGGCGCTGGTGCCGCCGGCCCGCCGCCGCGCGGGGGAGGGTGGGCTGGTGGGGCCGGCGCGGCTCCTCGCCGCGCGCGCCGCCGCCCACCTGCGGGCGCGGCCGGCGCTGGCGCTCATCGCCGTCCACGCGGTGGCCAGCGAGGCGCTGCGCGGCCTCCTCCGCCCGCCGCTCTCCTGGGACAGCCTGATGTACCACCTCTGGCTCGCCGCCACCTGGCTGCAGACCGGGGAGATCGCGCCGGTCTTCGCGCCCAAGCCGCTCGCCTTCTACGGCTACATCCCGGCGAACGGCTCGGTATGGCTCTGGTGGTGGCTGGCGCCGTCGCACAGCGAGCTCTACGCCAACCTCGCCTTTCTGCCGCAGCTCCTGCTCCTCGCGCTCGCTGCCGGCGGGGTGGCGCGGAGCCTGGGCGCGACGCGGCACTGGCCGGCGGCGGCGTACCTGGCCGTGCTGGCGCCGACGGTCGTCCGCTTCGCCGCGACACAGTACGTGGACATCTTCCTCGCCGGGGCCTTCGTCGCGGCGGTCCACTTCGCCCTCCGCTGGCTGGCGCGCCCCACCGCCACCGACGCGCTGCTCGCCGGTGCCGGCCTCGGGCTGGCGGCGGGGACGAAGGTCTTCGGCCCGCCCTACGCACTGGCACTCGCGGCGGCCGTGCTGCTCGCGGGCGCGGGCGCCTGGCGCCTGGGGGGATGGCGGCCGCGCGCCGCGCACCTGCTCCTGGCGCTCGTGCCGGTCGTCGCGCTCGGCGCCTTCTTCTACCTGCGCAACCTGCGCGCCGGCGTCGGACCGCTGGCGCTCGCCTGCGAAGGGGTCGTCGAGCTGGCGCAGATCGGCGCCGCGGAGGGGGAGGAGCTGCCGGTCTTCCCGCGCCCCTACTCGGCGCTCCACCTCCTCGGGCGCCTGCTCTCCGACGGCAGCCTCGTCGACGCCTTCCTCGGCGTGACGCGCCCCGAGTCGCTGGAGATGGGGGTCGGGCCGGTGGCGGCGCTGCTGCTCCTCGCCGCGCTCGTCTTCCCGCTAGCGCTCGGCGGCGCCCTGCGCCGGCCGGCTCTCGTCGTGCAGAGCCAGGTGCTCGTCCACCTCCTCCTCTGGTGGACGGTGCCGTACGCCGGCCACGGCCACCTCTTCGCCAACCTCCGCTACCTGATCTCGGCGCTCGCCCTGACCCTTGCCGGCGGCATCGCCGCCGCTGAGCGCTCCCGCGTGCCGGACGGCTGGCTCCGCGGCCTTACGCTGGCGGTGGCGATCCAGGACCTCTTGATGCTCCACGCCCAGATGCCGCGGCTGGTGCGGATGGCGGCGAGCGTCGCGCTCCTCGCGGCGGCGGCGCTCGCCGTCTCGGCGCCGTTGCGGGCGGCGGCGCGGGCGCGGGCGGGGGCGCTGGCCGCGGCGGCGCTCACCCTGGCGGTCCTCGCCGCGCCGCTCCTCGCCACCTTCCGCGTCGCCGACCGCGGGCGGGCGCTCGCCGAGGAGTTCACCGGCCACGGCACGCCGGCGCCGCTCTTCGCCGGCGCCTGGACCTGGCTCGACCGCCACGCCGGCGCCGCCACAGTGGCGGTAGTGGGCAGCCCGCGCACCTACTTCATCTACCCGGCCATGGGGCCGCGCTTCGAGCGCCGCGCGGTGTACGTGAACACTAACCGGGACGACCGCCGGAGCGCCGCCGACTACCCGGCGTGCGAGCCGCGGCGGGAGCTCTCGGCCGAGGCCTGGCTCGACAACCTGTCGGCCAGCGGCGCGCGCTTCCTCCTCCTGAGCCGCTCCCCTGGCCTCCCCTTCCCGCCCGAGCTGATCTGGGCGCAGCAGCGGCCGGACCGCTTCCGGCCGGTCTACTTTGACGGGGACACCGTGATCTTCGAGGTGGTCTCGTCGAGTCGCTGACGGAGGCGTAGGGCGGCCGGGTGGGCGGGGGCGAGCGCAAGCGCGCGGCGGTTCAGAGCACGGGCGCGCGGCAGGTCCCCCTCGCGCTCGGCCTGGAGCGCCAGGTTGTGGAGCGCCGGCAGGCTCGCCGAGTCGAGCGCCAGCGCCCGCTCGAGGGCGCGGCGAGCGCGGGCGGCGTCCCCGAGCGCGAGGTAGGCCCCTCCCAGGTTGCTCCAGGCTTCCGGCGAGCGCGGCTCGAGCGCGGCGGCGCGGCGGAAGTGCGCGAGCGCCGCGGCGAGATCGCCGGCGCGCGCGGCTTGGCTACCCAGCGTCAGGTGGGGCAGGAAGGCCGACGGGTCGAGGCGCAGCGCCGCGCGGTCGTGCGCGGCCGCCGCCGCGGGACGTCCCTGCCCCTCGGCGATCCGCGCCAGGTTGTAGTGCACGAGGTCCATGCGCGGCCGGAAACCGGCGAAGTGCGGCGCCGCGAGCGCGGCGAGGCAAACGCAAGCGAGGAGGAGGGCCCGGTCCCGGGCGCCGGCGCGGAAAAGCTCGGGGATCGCGGCGAGCGGCAGCGCGGCGAGCAGGAGGAGC
Source organism: Thermoanaerobaculia bacterium (assembly GCA_036397955.1). Lineage (GTDB taxonomy): Bacteria > Acidobacteriota > Thermoanaerobaculia > Multivoradales > UBA5704 > DASUNQ01. The sequence continues at coordinate 8,234 of DASWHY010000444.1, forward strand.
GCCGGCACGACCGGCAGGCGGTAGCGGGAGAAGAGGAAGAAGACGACCGTCGAGAGCGTCCAGCCGGCGATCCAGAGGAGGGCGGGGGCGAGGGCCGGGGCCGGCGCGGCGGCGCGGCGGCGGGCGCTCCAGAGCACGAGCCCGAGGAGAGCGAGCAGCGACACGCCCCCGAATTCGACGGCCGCTAGCCGCAGCGGCGGCGAGAGGCGGCGCAGGTAGTAGGTGTCGACCGCGTCCGGCCACTCGTACCAGCTCCAGAACATCGCCAGCTTGCGGAGCTGCAGGCGCAGGGCGTCGGCCGGCCGCTCCGCCGCCCAGGCGAGGGCCCGCCGCGCCCAGAAGGCGGAGACCTCGGCCGGGCCGAGCCGGCGGCCCGCCGCGCGTTCGGCGAGCGCGACCGGCGCCCGCCGCTCGAGCGCGGGGACCTGCCGTCCGGGAACCAACGGCCGGTAAGTGCCGTCGGCGTCCGGGTTGTTGCCGATCCAGAGGTTGACGCCCCCCTGGAAGGTCGTGGGGAGTGGGCTGCCGCCGACCGCCAGGTTGCGCCAGGCGACCGGCGCGAGCGCGAGGGCGAGGCCGAGGAGGAGGGCGCCGGCGCGGCGCGCGAAGGCGGGGAGGCCGCGCCTGCGTTCCCAGGCGAGCGGCAGGAGGAACGGCGCGGCGAGCAGCGCGTTCTCGCGCAGCAGCGCCAGCGCCCCGAGGAGGGCGCCGGCGGCGAGCCAGAGCGCGGCGCGCCCGCTGGCGCGCGCCGCGGCGAGAGTCCAGAGCTGGAAGCCGACGGCGGTGACCGCCAGCGATTCCTTGGCGACCTGCACGTCGTAAAAGACGAACGGCCCGTAGAGCGCGGCGAGAGCGGCGGCGGCGAGCCCCGCCCGCTCGCCCGCCATCGCCCGCCCGGCGCGGTAGAGCGCCCAGCAGCCGGCCACGGCGGCGAGGATCTGGAGCAAGTAGACGGCGTCGAGGCTCCGCCCCGAAACGGCGTAGAGCGCCCCGAGCAGGTAGGGGTAGAGGGGCGCCTGGAAGAAGGTCTCCTCCCCCAGCCAGGCGCCGGCGGCGAGCCGCTGCGCCCAGGCGTCGTACTCCTG
>DASWHY010000445.1:0-2173 GCA_036397955.1 Thermoanaerobaculia bacterium
CGCAAGCCCGACGTCGCGGCGCCGGGGGTCGGCGTCCGCTCGGCGGTCAAGGGGGGCGGCTACGGCAACCTGAGCGGCACCAGCATGGCGGCGCCGCACACCGCCGGCCTGGTGGCGCTGGTGATCTCCGCCAACCCCGACTTGGCTGGCGACGTGGATGCGATCCAGGACATCATCCAGCGGACCGCCTTCCCGCGCACCACCACCCAGGGCTGCGGCGGCGACACCGCCGACCAGGTGCCGAACAACGTCTACGGCCACGGGCGGATCGACGCCCTGGCCGCGGTCGAGGAGGCGATCCGCCTCCGCCGCACCTGTGCCGAGGTGGACGACGCCGACGCGGCCGTCGAGTACCGCGGCGGCTGGCACCTCGTCGCGGACCCCGACGCCTCGGCCGGCGGCTACCACCGGCGGATGGGCACCAAGAACGGCTCCGCGCCCGCGGCGCGGCTGGTCTTCGACGGCGACGAGGTGACCTACCGCTTCGCCACCTCGAAGTCCGGCGGCACCGCCGACGTCTACGTCGACGGCGTCCTGCGGCAGACCGTCTCCTACGCCGGGACGGCACCGCATGGCGATCCGGCCTTCGGCGCCGCGGTGACCTTCTCCGGCCTCGCGGCCGGGTCCCACGAGCTGCGCATCGAGCACCGGAGCGGCGCCGCCACCGTGGACGGCTTCACCGTCTGCGGCGCCGGCGGCGGGAGCGCCGACGCGAGCGCGGCGGCCTACCGCTCCGAGACCGCGGTGAGCCAGGGCTCCTCGCCGCTCGGCGTCGTCGAGCGGACGCTGCAGGTGGGAGCGGCGGACGAAGAGGTCTCGGTGGTCGTCGAAGGGGCGCTCGCGGCGCCGACGGTGCGCCTCCTCGGCCCGGCCGGGAACCTCCTGGCGAGCGGCGGCGCGCTGCTGCCGGGGCTGACCGCCGCCGGGCTGGACGCCGCGGCCGCCGGTCCCGGGACCTACAGGGTGCAGGTGCTGACGGCGCCGGGGAGCGCCGTCAGCATCAGCACCGCGCGGACGGTCAGGGAGTAGCGCTCGCCGAGGGCAGCTCGAACCGCGCCACCACCGGCGCGTGGTCGCTGGTCCCGACCTCGGCGAGCACGCGGCAGGCGGTGGCGCTGGCGGCGAGCGGCGCGCTCGCCAGCACGTAGTCGATGCGCCAGCCGATGTTGCGCTGCCGCAGGTTCCGCCACGGCGCCCACCAGGTGAAGAGGCGGTCGTTCTCGGGGTCGAGCGTCCGCCCGACGTCGACCAGGTCGTGGGCGAGGAGCGCCTCCAAGAGCGCCCGCTCGTCGGGGCGCTGGCCGATGATCCCCGGCTTCAGCTCCTTGGGGTGCACGTCCCTGTCGGTACGGGCGACGTTGAGGTCGCCGCAGAGGATCAGGCGCTTGCCGGCGCCCCGCAGCGCCGCCGCCCAGCGCTCGAGCGCCATCAGGAACTCCAGCTTGGCGGCGAAGTCCTTCCCCCCGTTCGGCACGTAGACCGAGGCGAGCACGAGGTCGCCGGCCTCGGCGGTGACGATGCGCGTCTCGCGGTCGAACGCCGGGTGGGCGAAGCGCGGCTCCTCCGGGAAGACGTCGCGGCGGAGGTTCAGGCTGACGCCGGAGTAGGGGCCGGCGCCGTGCCAGGTGCACCAGTACCCTGCGAGGTTGCAGATCGTCTCGTCGAGCTGCGCCGGCGCGGCCTTGATCTCCTGCAGGCAGACGACGTCCGGCCGGTCCCGCCCCACCCACTCCAGGAACTGCGCCGCCCGCGCCCGGATGCCGTTGACGTTCCAGGTGGCGACCGTGAGGGGCACGGGACGATTCTAGCTGCGCGCGGGAAAAGGCCAGGCAACAGGATAGCCTCGGGTAAGGAGCCCCCGTATGCCGAAATCGACCATCACGAGCAAGAACCCGACCGTTCGCAAGGAGGTGCGCGCCACTCCCGCGAGCGACGCCTTCCTCCGCCTGCGCGGCAGCATCAAGGTCGGCCCGGGCGATCCGGTGCCGGACGTCCACCGCGCCCGCAAGCTGCGAGGGACCGTCAAGCCTTGAGCAGGTCGTGATCCGGACCGCCGTGCGAGTCGCTGCCCACCTTTTCCTCGGTCTACTATTCCATGCCGTCGCCACTCTGGGGGCGCAGGAGCCCGCGACGGACCCGCTCTTCCTCGGCTACGAGACGGAGCCCGGGATGG
>DASWHY010000446.1:0-4255 GCA_036397955.1 Thermoanaerobaculia bacterium
GCCGGTCGGCGAGGGCGACGACGAGCCCGGCCGCGGCGAGGAGCAGGAAGGGCCAGCCCAGCTCCGGCGCCGCCAGCGGCTGGTCCCATTCGGCGTACCGCACCGCCTGCGGCCAGAAGCGCACCGACGCCTGCGGCCCGCCGTACCAGACCCCCAGCCACTGCCAGGCGGCGCGCACCCCCGCCGGCCGCAGCACGAGCGCGGGCATGGCGGCGACGGCGGCGAGCAGGGCGCCCGCGCCGCCGGCGGCGAGGAGCAGGAGCTTGCGGCGGAAGGGGAAGGGAGCGAGGAGGACCACGACGACGAAGGCGACTGCCACCAGGCCGCCGGTGTACTTCGAGGCGAGCGCGAGCCCGCCCATCGCGCCAGCCAGCGCCGCGGCGGCGGCGGTGGGCCGCGGGCTGGTCACCAGCCGGTCGGTCAGCAACAGGCAGGCGAGGATGAAGAGGGCGGCCCAAGTGTCGACGATGACGATGCCGCCGCGGATGACCAGCGCCGGCACCAGCGCCGCGGCGAGCGCGGCGAGGCCGCCGGCGAGGTCCCCCGCCAGCCGCCGGGCGAGGAGGCCGGCGAGGACCACGATGGCGAGACTGGCGAGCAGGGTGAGGAGGCGCCCGAAGAGCAGCAGCTCGGGGGGCTCGAGCAGCTCGTAGACGCGCAGCGGCGGCACGGCGTCGGCCAGCGCCTCGCCGCGGAGCCAGCCGTAGAGCGGGGCGAGGAGGCGCGCCGGCAAGGCGATCGCGTAGAGCGGCAGGGAAGGGTAGGTGTACCAGGCCGGGTCCCAGCCGCCGTCGCGCACCAGCCGCATCACGACGAGCATGACGTGCCCCTCGTCCACGTAGTGGCTGTAGGGCCAGGCCGCGACGAGGGCGGGGACGCGCACCGCCGCGGCGAGCAGCACGGCGGCGAGGAGGCTCAGCTTTAACCTAGAATCTTTCGCCATCCCGATGCCCGGTCCCGACACCCTACCCGACGAGGTGCTGCGGCTGCTCCAGGAGCGGATCGCCCGCTTGCTCGACGAGCGGCCGCTGATCCTCGATCCCGTCGCCCACCGCGAGCGCGTGGCGGCGCTGGTGGCCCGCCTCGGTTCCGCCTCCTTCTACGAGCTGCTGGGGCTCGACGTCGCCGCCTCGCCCGACGAGGTGCACACGGCGTACGAGGAGGCGGCGCGGCTGGTCCACCCGCGCCACGCCTCGCGGGTCGGCCTGGAGGAGCGGCGGGGGACGCTCGAGCTGCTCTTCGAGCGCGCCACGCGCGCCTACCTCACCCTGAGCCTCCCCGACCGGCGGAAGCGCTACGACCGGCAGATGATGCCGTCGATGGAGGGCGCCGCCGGCGGCAGCGGCCCGGCGGCGGCCGCCGCCCGCGCGCGCGAGCAGCAGGAGATGGCGCGCGCCTATTTCGAGCGGGCGCGGGTGCTCGCGGAGGCCGGCGACATCCACTCGGCGATCGAGCTGCTGGAGCTGGCGATCCACGCCGAGCGCCGGCCCGAGTACTACCACCTGCTGGGCGACCTGCAGGCCAAGAACCCCTACTGGCTGGAGCAGGCGGCCGACAGCTATCGCCGCGCCCAGGCCCTCGGCAGCAAGGACCCGGGCCTCGCCGCCGCGATCCAGACCCTCGAGGAGCGGCTGGCGGCTCAGGCCGAGCCGCCGCCCCCCGCGCGGTAGAATCGGCGCCGCCCTCGGGCCGCCCGCATGCTCGACACCCTGCCGCAACAGAAGGCGCTGCCGCACAGCGAGGAGTCGGAGCGGGCGGTGCTCGCCGCCGTGCTCGTCGATCCGCGGGTGTTGCCCTCCATCTCCGGGCGCCTGCGCGCGCAGGACTTCTACCTCGAGCGCCACCAGCACCTCTACGAGGCGATGCTCGACCTCACCAACGAGGGCGCCGGCATCGACCTCCGCACCCTGCAGGCCAAGCTCGAGCAGCAGGGGCGGATCGCCGGCGTCGGCGGCATCGCCTACCTGGCGAGCCTCGACCTCGACCTCCCCGACCTCGGGCGCATCGACACCTACGTCGAGATCGTCAAGGAGCGCTCGATCCGCCGCCGCCTCATCCAGGCCTCCGGCGGCATCATCCGCGACTGCCTCGACGGCGGCCTCGAAGCCAACGCCGCCCTCGACCGCGCCGAGCAGGCGATCCTCGGCCTCGGCGAGGAGGCCATCCAGCGCGGCTTCGTCCCCCTGGCGCAGGTCTTCCACTCGACGCTCGAGGACCTGGAGGAGCGCCCGGGAACGACTCTCATCGGCGTTCCCTCCGGCTTCATCGACTTCGACCAGATCACCCACGGCCTCAACCGCGGCAACCTGATCATCGTGGCCGGGAGGCCGGGGATGGGGAAGTGTCTCAGCGCCGATGCCGAGCTGCTGGAAGCCGACGGCGGCGTGCGCACGATCGGCGAGATCGTCGAGCGTGGGTCGGCGCGGCTGCTGACGCTCGCGGCCGACCAGCGGTTCGAGTGGACCTCTCCGAGCGCCTTCGTCGACGACGGGGTCAAGCCGGTGTTCGAGGTCACCACGCGCTTGGGCCGCCGGGTGAAGGTCACGGCGACCCATCCGTTCCTCACGCTGGCGGGGTGGAGACGGCTGGAGGAGCTGAAGGCCGGCGAGGCGATCGGAGTGCCGCGCCGGCTGGAAGTCTTCGGCGACGTGTCGCTCGGCGAGCACAAGGCCCGCCTCTTGGGCTACCTGCTCGGGGACGGCGGCCTCACCGGCAACGCCGCGCGGTTCACCAATGGCAGCCCGCTCCTGCGAGAGGACTTCGCCGAGGCGGTGGCGCGGTTCGGCGGCGTGCGGGTGACGGAGGCCGATTCGGGAGGAGCGCGCACCCCGACCCTGACAGTCGTGGCCGACGAGACCGCCACCGCGGCGGAGCGCACCCGCTTCGCGGAGTCGCTCGACGAGGCGCTCGTGGCCTGCGGGGCCTCGGCGCGCCGCGTCGCCGCCGCCGCCGGCGTCAGCCCGGCCTCCGTGACCGGCTGGCGCCGCGGCCGCTACGTGCCCGCGGGCAATACCGCGACGGCCTTGGAGTCGATTCTCCCCGTCCAGGTTCCCGGCAGCGCGCGCCACAACGGGCCGAACGCCTTCACTCGCTGGCTCACGGAGTTGGGGCTGATGGGTTGTGACGCGCACGAGAAGTTCGTGCCGGGCATCGTCTTCCATGCACCGGAGCCGGAGCTCAGCGCGTTCCTCAACCGCCTCTTCGCGACCGACGGCTGGGTCAGCACGTGGAAGAGCGGGCAGGTGCAGGTGGGGTTCTGCTCGTGCAGCGAACGTCTCGCACGCCAGGTGCAGCACCTGCTGCTGCGGTTCGGCGTGATCGCCAGCTTGCGCCGACGCGGGGTCCGGTACCGCGGCGGCATTCGCCATGCCTGGCAGCTCGACATCACCGAGCGCGAGTCGATCGTCGCCTTCCTCACTCGTATCGGCGCCTACGGCAAGGACGCGCAGATGCGGCGGGCGCTAGCGGCGCTGAGCCGGCGCCGGCGCCATGCGAACCGCGACCTGGTGCCTGCCGAGGTCTGGGAGCTCATCGACCAGGAGCGGCGGGGGGTGCCCTGGCGGGACCTCGCCCGCCGACTCGGCCTCGGTCGGGGCTGGAACTTCCATCGCGGCAAGCGTGGCGTGAGCCGGGGTCGTCTGCGCGCCATCGCCACGGCACTCGGCAGCCAGCCCATCGCATCGCTCGCCGAGAGCGCGCTCTATTGGGACCGCATCACTGCCATCCGCTACGTGGGAGAGGAGCAGGTCTACGACCTGACGATCCCCGAGACGCACAACTTCGTCGCCAACGACATCTGCGTGCACAACACCAGCTTCGCGCTCAACGTCGCTCAGCACGTGGCGATCCGCGAGAAGCGGACGGTGGGGATCTTCTCGCTCGAGATGAGCCAGCAGGAGCTGGCGCTGCGCGTGCTCTGCTCGGAGGCGGACATCTCGTTCAAGCGGCTGCGCTCAGGCGACCTGTCGCGCAACCAGTGGACGAAAGTCATCCAGACGGTGCGCGCTACGGCCGAGACGCCGCTCTACATCGACGACTCGCCGAACCCGACGTTGCTCGAAATGGCATCGAAGGCGCGGCGGCTCAAGGCGGAGAAGGGGCTCGAGCTGGCGATCGTCGACTACCTCCAGCTCATGCAGGCCGGCGGCCGCTACGAGAACCGCAACCTGGAGATCGCCGCCATCAGCCGCGGCTTGAAGCAGCTCGCCAAGGAGCTGGAGATCCCGGTCATGGCGCTGTCGCAGCTCTCCCGCCA
>DASWHY010000447.1:0-7795 GCA_036397955.1 Thermoanaerobaculia bacterium
ACGGCGAGCGACGGCCGCGTCGCGTAGCTGTCCCCGGCCGCCTCCGCCGACTCGATGTTCTGCAGCGACCCCAGCACGTTGAAGAGCCCCATCGGCAGGATGACCGAGAGGTAGGTCAGCGCGTGGCCGGCGGTGAGCGCCTGCCACAGCTCCCCCACCACCGGGATCGGTAGCAGGAGCCGCGCTCCGGCCGCCGGCAGCGGCCCGCCGGGCGCCGCGCCGGTGAGCCATGCCAAAAGCGTCCCGAGCGCCACCGCCACCAGCCCGCCCGGCACGCCGCCGCGGAAGCGCACCCGCCCGAAGTAGACGAGCAGGATGACCGCCAGCGTCGTCAGCCCGACGAGCGGCCGGGCGTAGGTGCGGAAGAGGAAGCCGAGCGAGATGAAGGTCATCGCGATGCCGGCGAGGGTCGAGAGCAGGGCCGCCCGCGGCGTGGCGCGGCGGATGCGCTCGGCGACGAGCGCGCCGAAAAGCTCGATCAGCCCCGAGCCCAGGCAAGCCACCAGCCCCGCCTGCCAGGCGACGCGCGCCGGGTCGGCGGCGCCGGCGGCCTCGGCGGCGAGCCGCGCCGGCAGCATCACCAGGAGGACGTAGGCGAAGAGCGAGACCGTGTTGATGCCGTAAGGGAGGGCGCAGACGTCGGCGCGCCCCGCGGCGCGCCCCAGCCGCACCGCCTGCCAGGCGTAGAAGAGGTTGCCGACGAGGAGCGAGACCGCCGCCCCCGGCAGCACGCGGCCGTAGACCAGCTCGTCCGGGAAGCCGAGGACGACGCGGCAGAGGGTGTCGATCAGCAGGAGCTGGACGAGGTTGTCGAGCGCCAGGCCGAAGAAGCCGTCGATGTCGCCGCGCACGAACCAGCGCATGAGCGGCGGCATCCTAATCCGCCGCGGCGGCTTCCGGTAGACTCCGCCCGCCCCGTCTGCCGCCGACCCCCATGCGCCCCTTCACCCTGGATGAGCTGATCCTGCTGCCGCAGGAGCAGGCGCTCCAGAAGCACTTCGACGGCCGCAACTGGGTCTACCTGCGCTGGCTCCTCCTCGTCTTCGCGCCGTTCGCGGCGGCGGGGACGGTCGAGTTCTACGAGCAGCGCGACCTGGCGAGCGGGGTGTCGCTGCTCAACCTGATCCTCATCAGCGCCCTCTTCCTCGCCCGCAACACCCGCTTCGTCGAGAGCAACTTCCGCTCGCTGATGATCCCGTTCGTCGCCTTCCAGTGCCTGGCCATCTCGCTCTTCCTGGAGGGACCGGCGAACACGCTCGTCGCCAGCGCCTTCGCCTTCCCGCTGCTGGCACTCGGCTTCCGCCTCCGTCCCAAGGAGCACGTCTTGCTGGGCTTCCTGTTCTTCGTCTGCGCCGCGGTCACCAGCCCCCTCGGGCTGGGGCTGCTGTGGACCGAGGCAGTGAGCCTGCAGGCGATGTCGGGCGTGGCCTTCGCCAACCTGCTGAGCGCGGCGATCGCCGTCGCGGTCACCCGCTCGCGCCGCCGCCGCTTCCTCGAAGCCTGGCGCATGCTGTCGCTGCGCGAGCGCGAGCGCTCGCGCCTGCGCGGCGAGATCGACGACGCACGCAAGATCCAGCTCTCGATCCTGCCGCGCAGCGCGCCCGAGCTGCCGTGGCTCGACCTGGCGAGCGTCTCGCTGCCGGCCAAGGAGGTGGGTGGCGACTACTTCGACTTCTTCAAGCTCGATGGCGATTGCCTGGCGATCGTGGTCGGCGACGTGGCCGGGCACGGGGTGGCGAGCGGCCTCATGCTCTACGGCGTGCGCAGCTGCCTCTACATGCTGCGCGAGGAGCTCGCGAGGCCGCTGCCGGCCCTGGCGCGGCTCGACCGCATGGTGCGCGAGGCCGGCCCCAAGCGGATGCTGGTGACGCTGCAGGTCGCGATCGTGGACGCCGGGGAGCGCCGGCTGACGGTGGCGAGCGCCGGCCACCCACCCGCTCTCCACTGCGCGGCGGCGACCGGCGAGGTGACGGAGCTGGGCTCGAGCAGCCTGCCGCTCGGCACGCGGCTCGGGGCGGAGCCGCGCGAGCAGGCGGTGGCGCTCGCCCCCGGCGACCTGCTCCTCTTCTACAGCGACGGCCTGCCGGAGGTGCTCGACCTCCACGGCGAGCACTACGGCCTCGAGCGGGTGGCGCGGGCGCTGCGGCGGGCCGTGGGCGCCGGCTCCGCCCGCCAGGTGCGCGACGCCCTCCTCAACAGCGTCGCCAACTTCAAGGGCGACGTCGAGCAGCCGGACGACCTGACGCTCGTGGTGGCGCGGGTCGGGTGGTAAGCAACAGCCGCCGAAGCGAGTAGACTTAAGCACATTCTTTCCGATCGGGAGGGGCGGTATGCGGCTGCGACTCTCGCTCTTTCTCGTGCTCCTGTCGTCGGGATGGCCGGCCGCGGCCGACTGGATCGTGTTCCTCGGCGGCGGGATCCAGGAGATCCGCGGGCCGTGGGAGGTGCGGGGGAGTCAGGTGCGGTTCCACTCCCCCACCGGCACGCTTCTCTCCGTCCGCACCGACGAGGTGGACCTTCCCGCGAGCGCGTTCCTGAGCTGGCAGGTCGGCGAGCGGCGGCACCCGCCGTCCGTCGCACCGCGCGGTGCAGCGAACGGCGAGGAGACCGGCTGCGCTCCCGCCAGGGTCCTGCGCGTCCTCGGCCCGGAGACGCTGGAACTGGCGATCGACGGCCGCGCCGAGACGATCCACCTCGACTGCCTCGACGCCCCGGACACCCGGCACCGCTTCCCCCAGCTCGCCTGGTTCGGGCTGCAGACGGCGAGCGCCGTCGAAGGCCTCGTGCGCGCGGACCAGACCGTCTGCTGGAGCGAAGCGAAGCCTTCGCCGCGCGACGCGCAGGGGCACCGCATCGTCTTCGTGCGGCTCAAGGACGGCCGCGATCTCGGCGCGGAGATGGTCGGCCGCGGGCTGGCGCTCGCCGTGCGGCAAGCCTGTCTCCGCGGTGAGACCTACCGGGCGCTGGAGGGCCAGGCGCGAATCCAGGAGCGCGGCCACTGGGGCCCGAGCGGCAACGACGTCTCGATCGCCATCGTCGCCCAATCCGCGGCGTTCCAAGGCGGCCCCCCGGTGGCCCGAGTCCGCTCGCGCGGCGGCTGACGCCTCTAACCCCGAGGCCCGGGCGGCCTCGCACGACCTCGTTCGCCAAAGCCCGCACTGCAAGGCGCTGAAGCGGGTGCTACCCCGGCTCGGATGACGGCGCGGCGGGGCTTTCGAGGCTCCTGGCGCCGCCGCGGGCTAGGTAGTCTTCGACGAGGATCAGGCGCTCCTTGCCGGCGCGCTGAATGATGGCGACGAGGGAGGTCATCGTCGTCACCTCCTCGAGCTGCTCGTCGACGAACCAGTCGAGGAAGCGGCGGGCGATGTGGTTCTTCTCCTTGACCGCCAGCTCCAGCAGGTCGTAGATCTGCTGCGTCACTTGCTTCTCCCAGTCCACGGCGAGCTGCACCGCCTCCTCGGCCGAGGCGAAGTCGCAGCGGGCGCGCGGGATCTCGGGGATGTCCACCCGGCCGCCGACGTCGACGATGAACTTGACGAACTTCATCGCGTGGTCGCGCTCCTCCTCGGACTGGCGGTAGAAGAACTGGGCGAGCTGCGGCAGCACCTCGGCGTCGAAGTAGCTGGCCAGCGCCACGTACTGGAGCGAGGCTCCCATCTCGTGGCCGATCTGGCCGTTGAACGCGTCGATCAGCTTCTGGCTTGCGAGCATCTCTCGTCTCCCTCCCTGCGCGGCGGCCGGGGTCGGCCGCGCGCGCCCATTCTACGGCGCGCTGGAAGAGCGCCGCCTGCTCCTGCTGTTGCAGGATGAGGGCCTGATGGCCGCGAGCCCGCTGGTATACTGCCGGCGGGTCGTCCGGGCGGTCCTCCCGGCCCCGCGCACCCACACCAGCCCCCAGGAGGCATCACTCTCTCGATGGCCAGCGCCGAGCCGCAGTCCCCGCCCTATCACCGCGTCGTCGTCCTCGGCTCCGGCCCCGCCGGGCTGACCGCCGCGCTCTACGCCGCCCGCGCCGACCTGGCGCCGCTGGTCCTCGAAGGGAACCAGCCCGGGGGGCAGCTCACCATCACCACCGACGTCGAGAACTACCCCGGCTTCCCCGAGGGGATCATGGGCCCCGAGCTGATGGAGAAGATGCGCGACCAGGCGCGCCGCTTCGGGGCGCTGTCGAAGTGGGAGCAGGTCGTCGAGGTGGATTTCGACCGCCGCCCCTTCACCGTCCGCACCGACGAGGCGACCTACCGCGCCGGCGCCGTGATCATCGCCACCGGCGCCACGGCCAAGCTCATCGGGCTGCCGGCCGAGGCCGAGCTCATGGGCTACGGCGTCTCGGCCTGCGCCACCTGCGACGGCTTCTTCTTCCGCGACAAGGAGATCGTCGTCGTCGGCGGCGGCGACTCGGCGATGGAGGAGGCGACCTACCTCACCAAGTTCGCCAACAAGGTGACGGTCGTCCACCGCCGCGACGAGCTGCGGGCGTCGAAGATCATGCAGGACCGCGCCTTCGCCAACCCCAAGATCGCCTGGATCTGGAACAGCCTGGTGACCGACATCCTGGGGAGCCGCGAGGGCGGGGTCCTGGCCGTCAAGCTCCACAACCGCAAGACCGGCGAGGACAGCGAGTTCCCGACCCAGGGCGTCTTCCTGGCCATCGGCCACCAGCCGAACACCGAGATCTTCCGCGGCAAGCTGGAGATGAACGACGTCGGCTACATCCGGGTGCAGGAGCCCTCCACCCGCACCAGCGTCCCCGGCGTCTTCGCCTCCGGCGACGCCGCCGATTCGATCTATCGCCAGGCGGTGACCGCCGCCGGCACCGGCTGCCGCGCGGCGATCGACGCCGAGCGTTGGCTCGAGGAGCAGCACGACTGATGTCGAACCGCCGTCCCACGACGCTCGGAGCGCTCAGGGCCTCCGGCTACCGCCCGCGCACCGTCAAGCGCGAGCTGCGCGACAACCTGCGCGCGCGCCTCGCCGCCGGCGGCCCCCTCTTCCCCGGCATCCTGGGCTACGACCGCACGGTGATCCCCGGCGTCGTCAACGCCCTCCTCGCCGAGCACGACTTCATCCTCTTGGGGCTGCGCGGGCAGGCCAAGACGCGCATCCTGCGCGCCCTCGTCACCCTGCTCGACGAGGCCGTCCCCGTCCTCGCCGGCACCGAGCTCAACGACGACCCGCTGGCGCCGATCTCGACCCACGGCAAGCGCATCGTGGCCGAGGCCGGCGACGAGGCGCCCGTGGAGTGGCTGGGGCGGGAGGAGCGCTACAACGAGAAGCTGGCGACGCCGGACGTCTCGATCGCCGACCTGCTGGGCGACATCGACCCGATCAAGGCCGCCACCCGCCGCCTCACCTTCGCCGACCCGGAGGTCATCCACTTCGGCATCGTGCCGCGCACCAACCGCGGCATCTTCGCCATCAACGAGCTGCCCGACCTGGCGCCGCGCATCCAGGTCGGTCTGTTCAATTTGCTCGAGGAGCGCGATCTCCAGATCCGCGGCTTCCCGGTGCGCATCCCGCTCGACCTGCTGATGGTCTTCTCGGCCAACCCGGAGGACTACACCAACCGCGGCTCGATCATCACGCCGCTCAAGGACCGCATCTCGTCGCAGATCCTCACCCACTACCCGCCGAGCCGCGAGGTCGCCGCCGACATCACCCGCCAGGAGGCCTGGACCGAGCGCGACCAGCCGGGGGTGTCGATCCCCGAGGAGGCGCGGCTGCTCATCGAGGAGATCGGCTTCGCGGCGCGCGAGAGCGACCTCGTGGACCAGTCCTCGGGGGTCTCGGCGCGGGTCTCGATCTCGGCGATGGAGCTGCTGGTCTCGAACCTCGAGCGGCGCGCGCTCGGCACCGGCGACCGGCCGGTGACGCCGCGCCTCTGCGACTTCCACATGCTGCTGCCGGCGATCACCGGCAAGGTGGAGATGGTCTACGAGGGGGAGCAGCAGGGCGCGGAGGTGGTGGCGCGGCGGCTGATCGGCCAGGCGGTCAAGAAGCTCTTCGAGGGCCGCTTCCCGGAGGTGACCAAGGAGGTCGGGAGCGGCGGCGAGGACGACCGCGGACCCTACGCGCCGATCGTCCGCTGGTTCGCCGAGGGCAACGAGGTGACGATCGCCGACGAGCAGCCCTTCGCCGACTACGAGCGCGAGCTCAAGCGCGTGCCGGGCCTCTGGGAGCTGGCAGGCCGCTACGGCGGCGGCAAGGCGCGCGAAGACCAGGCCTGGGCGGCCGAGATGGTCCTCGAAGGCCTCCACCAGCACCTCAAGCTCGCCCGCCACGACCTCGACAGCCAGGTGAGCTACAAGGAGATGATCAAGTTCCAGCTCCTCAAGCCGCGGCGGACGGGAGGGGGGCGGGGGGATGTAAATTGACCGCCGTCCTGCGGCGGTCATCGGCCTAACCTACACACCATGCGCCACTCCTACCGCTGGCTCGACCCTGCCCTCCTCCAGGAGATCCTCGCCGGGCTCTCCCTGCTGCGGTTGTTCAACCAGTTGCTCCTCGCCTCGGGGGGGGACGTCGAGGAGGCGATGGCCTGGATGCGGCAGCTCCAGGAGCAGGGGTACATCTCGGACGCGGTGGACCTGGAGGCCTTCTTCGCCAGCCTCGAGGACCAGCAGCTCGTCGAGCGCGACGCCGCGGGCGGCTTGCAGATGACGGGCGCCGGCGAGCGGCAGATCCGGCGCAGCGCCTTCGAGGAGATCTTCGGCAGTCTCGAGCGGGCCGGGCCCGGCTACCACCCGCTGCAGAACGCCGGCGAGGGGATCGAGCGCCTGCCCGAGACCCGTCCCTACGCCTTCGGTGACGACCTCCACCTGCTCGACGCCTCGCGCTCGCTGCAGAACGCCATGCGCCGCACCCACGGCGACCTCACGCTCGCCGAGGAGGACCTGGAGATCCACGAGACCGAGCACCTGACCTCCTGCGCCACGGTCGTGGCGATCGACGTCAGCCACTCGATGGTGCTCTACGGCGAGGACCGCATCACGCCGGCCAAGACGGTGGCGCTGGCGCTGACCGAGCTGATCACCACGAAGTACCCGAAGGACCACCTCGGGGTGATCCTCTTCGGCGACCGCGCCGAGCGGGTGGACCTCTCTGACATCCCCTACATCCAGGCCGGCCCCTTCCACACCAACACCCGCGAGGCGCTGCAGCTCGCGCGCAGCCTCCTCGCCCGCCAGAAGCAGCCGAACAAGCAGATCTTCTTGATCACCGACGGCAAGCCCTCGGCGATCACCGACGGCAACCGCATCTACAAGAACCCCTTCGGCCTGGACATGAAGATCGTCAACCTGACGCTCGAGGAGGCCGACCTCTGCCGCCGCCAGAAGGTGGTCGTCACCACCTTCATGCTGGCCACCGACCCGATGCTCACCGAGTTCGTCGAGAAGCTCACCAAGGTCAACCGCGGCCGCGCCTACTTCGCCTCGCCGTACAATCTCGGCGAGTTCATCCTGGCGGACTACATCAGGAACCGCCGGCGGAGGGTGCACTGACCAACATGTCATCCCGAGCGCAGCGAGGGATCTGGGCGGGGGCTGTGTTGGCCCTGCTCGCAGGTTGCGGCGGCGAGGAGGCCGAGCAGGTTGCCGCGGGGCCGCCGCTCGATGCCTGCCAGCTCTTCGGGCCGAACGACGCCAAGGTGGTGCTCAAGGGGAACGTCGGGCTGATGCAGAGCGTGGCGGAGGACGCGATGGGGCGCGACCTCACGGTCTGCGCCTACTCCGCCGGCTACTCCACCCCGCCGGACATCGCCAGCCTCAAGATCCACCGCCACCGCTCGCCGGAG
>DASWHY010000448.1:0-1826 GCA_036397955.1 Thermoanaerobaculia bacterium
GCCGGTCGCCGACTTCGTGTGGCACGAGAGCCTGCTCGCGGCCCTCGCCCGCCTGCGCGCGATCGGCGAGAGTCCGGTGGTGCTGGCCACCGCCACCACGCCCCTCGGCGGCATCTCGGCGCCGGCCGTGGTGCTCGAGGAGTCGGGGGACTTCCAGGCGCTCTGAGTAGGCTCGAAGTGATGCGAGCCTGACGGCGAGCGTCACGCAGTCGCTTCGCGGGTCGCCAGGGCGTCCGGGGAGTCGGCCGCGGGAATCGTCTCCGCCAGCCGGAGGAGCTCCTGAACGGAATCGACCTTCGCGATCCGCCTCTCGAGGCCACGCGAGGCACGGCCGAACCGTTTGGCCGCGAGCCGCAACACGAACTCACGAAGGGTCGCCACGTTGGACTGGCGTTCTTCCTGGCGCCCTTCCTGGCGCCCTTCCTGCGTAGCCTTCTCGATCCTCTGCGCGAGCGTCATCATCATCTCCCGTACCTCCTTGTTGCGTGGCATGCGCATCAGCGCCTGATACTCCGTGGCCGCATCCTGGTCCGATTCTATGTAGTTGTGGACGAAGTTGAACAGCAGGAAGCGCCGGGCCTCGTCGAGGTCCCGGGCGCCGGCGATACGGCGCAGGCAGGCGAGCCGTAGCCTTGCGCGGCTGCCGAGCTCGCCGGGACGCATCAGGGCGGCGAAGGCCCAGGCCAGGGGATTCTCCAGCGCCAGATACGTGATCGCCTCGGCCTTCGTCAGCCCCAGTGTACTGTATTCGAACCTGGTCACCGTCCTGCCCAGGGACCGGACCTCGTAGACGGCCTTGTTGGCTCCGCCCGGACCACCCCGGCGATACAGCACGAGGGTATGGGCCACCTTCCCATGGCGGATGCCGAGCACCTGGTTGTATTCCAGCAGCCGCGGCTGCTGCCCCGACCGGTACCGCGACTCGATCTCGACGTGGAACACCACCGGCGACTCGCCGTCGGCGAGCACCGGCACCGTGGCCGCGAGATCCGGCCGCCGCGGACGGCCGCCGCGGGGGCTGTCGGTGAAGTACTCCTCCTGCCGGAACTCGATCTCGTCGAGCCGGACCTGGGCTGCCAGATCCGGTGCCGCCAGCGCGATGAAATCGCCGGGGAAGGCCGTGATGATCTCCTTGAGCAATTGGTCGTCTCCTCCCTGCACCGGGTCCTCCTATGAGCGCGTGGCCGCCTGAGCGCGACCTACACCCCGGTGTAGACGAACGAGACGCTCCAATTCTGACACCTGTCCTCGAAGTTTCTCGCCGGCACCCTGACGGACCGGCCGCCGCAGGAGCTCCGGCGGCGCCCCTGCGGTGGGCGCCGCTCGGCGGCGGAACGCTACTGCCGCCGCAGCAGGACGACGGTCTGGTCGTCGCCCTGGGGACGGCCCTGGGCGAAGGTCGTCGCCGCCCTGTCGATGGCGGCGATGACCTCGCCGAGGGGCCGGTCGCGGTTCTCGCGGAGCACGGCGACCAGGCGCTCGAGGCCGAACTCCTCCTCGTTCGGCCCCTCGCACTCGGTGATGCCGTCGCTGTAGATGCACACCAAGTCGCCGGGCTCGAGGTCGAGGTAGGCCGAGCCGTACTTGCCCTGGGGCATCAGCCCCAGGGGCAGACCGCCGGAGCAGAGCTGGATCGGCGCCCCGTCGCCGCGCAGCACGAGGCCGGGATTGTGGCCGGCGTTCAAGTAGACCAGCCGGTTGCTGGCGCAGTCGAGGGTGGCCAGCAGCATGGTGATGAACTTGTTGACGCTCGACGACTCGCAGATGTGGCGGTTCAGGCGCTCGATCAGCTCGATGCTGATCTCCATGCGGTCGAGCAGCACGTG
>DASWHY010000449.1:0-12976 GCA_036397955.1 Thermoanaerobaculia bacterium
AAGCCGACCTCGCTGAAGGCGACCGAGACCCCGGCGCCGGTGTCGATGCGGTCGTACTTCACCATGCCGGTGAGGACCGCCACCACCGCGATGTAGAGCACCGTGCAGATGAGCAGCGAGGCAATGATGCCGATCGGCACGTCGCGGTTCGGCCGCCTCGCCTCCTCGGCGTGGGTCGAGACCGAGTCGAAGCCGATGTAGGCGAAGAAGATGATCGCGGCGCCGGCGAGCATGCCGACCGGCGTGTCGCCGACCGTCTTGCCGAAGACGGTCTTGCCGAAGATGGTGATCCCGCCCCAGCCGTAGGGCGCGAAGGGCCGCCAGTTCTCGGGGTTGAAGTAGAAGGCACCGACCAGGATCACGAAGAGGACGGCGACGAGCTTGACCGCGACCATCGTGGCGTTGAAGTTGGCGCTCTCGTGGATCCCCTTGACCAGGACCGCGGTGACGATCGCCGTGATGATGATCGCCGGCAGGTTGACGACGCCGTTGGTGGCGACGAAGTCCCCCGTCGCGCCGTCGTAGGCGATCGGCGCCGAGGCCAGCGCCTCCGGCAGGTGGATCCCCATCCTGGGCAAGAGCGTCTGGAAGAAGCTCGACCAGCCGTTGGCCACCGTCGCCGACCCGACCGCGTACTCCAGCACCAGGTCCCAGCCGATGATCCAGGCGAAGAGCTCGCCGAGGGTGGCGTAGGCGTAGGTGTAGGCCGAGCCCGCCACCGGCACCATCGAGGCGAACTCGGCGTAGCAGAGAGCGGCGAAGACGCAGGTGATGCCGGCCGCGACGTAGGACATCATCAGCGCCGGCCCCGCCACGTTGTGCGCGGCGGCGCCGGTGGCGACGAAGATGCCGGCGCCGATGATGGCGCCGACCCCGAGGCTGGTGAGCTGGACCGGGCCGAGGATGCGCCGCAGCCGGTTGTCGCTCTTCATCTCCTCGAGCAGCAGCCCGAGGGGCTTCTTGGCTAGGAGTCGGCTTGCCATGAGTCCTCCGTCGAATGAGTGGGCACGCCCACCCGCCGCCAGAGCAGGTAGACGGGGATGCCGGTGAGGACGATGAGGAGCCCCGGCCAGGTGGTCGAGGTGCGATAGACCAGGAGCACGGCGAGGATGACCACGGCTGCGGCGATGTAGAGCGCCGGCACGATGGGATAACCGAAGGCGCGGTAGGGGCGCTCGACGTCGGGGCGCTTGCGCCGCAGGACGAAGATCCCGCCGAGCGTCAGGATGTAGAAGATCAGCACCGAGAAGACCACGTAGTCGAGCAGGTTGCCGTAGAGGTTGCCGTAGACCGGCTCGCCGCTGGCGGCGTCGAGCCGGAGCTGGCCGGCGTCGTCGTAGAGGCGCGTCCGCGGCAGCACCAGGAGCGACGCCCAGATGCACTGGAAGAGCAGGCCGCGCGCAGGCACGTGGCGGTCGTTGAGCTTGCCCGTGGCGCGGAAGAAGAGGCCGTCGCGCGCCATCGCGTAGTAGACCCGAGCGCCGGCGAGCACCAGCCCGTTGTTGCAGCCGAAGGTCGAGATGATGATGAAGACCGCCATGATGCCCGCCGCCGCCGGCCCGAACATCTTGGCCAGCGCCGCGGTCCCCACCCGGTCGTCCGGCGCGATCTGGATCTCGCCCAGGGTCAGCGTCGAGAGGTAGGCGAAGTTGGCGAGCACGTAGAGGACGATCACCAGCCCGGTGCCCAGAGCCAGCGACAGCGGCACGTTGCGGCGCGGGTTCTTGACCTCGCCGGCGGTGAAGGTGATGTTGTTCCAGGCGTCGGCCGAGAACAGCGACCCCACCTGCGCGACGCAGAAGGCCACCAGGAGCCCCAAGGCGCCGCTGGCGGCCGAGACCGCCGGCACCCAGGGCAAGTCGGGGCGGATCGGCGCCACGTCGCGCGGCGTCCAGGCGTCGGCGAAGTTGGCGACGACCGCGGCGGCGTCGCGGCCGAAGAAGATCCCGAGCACGATCAAGCCGAGGAGCGCCAGCGTCTTGGTCGAGGTGAAGACGTTCTGGATCCATTTGCCGACCTTGAGGCCGCGGGTGTTGAGGAGGGTCAGGAAGACGATCAGCAGGATCGCCACGAGCTGCTGCAGCGAGAGCGACACCGCGTAGCTGTCCGAGAGGTCGATCGGCGGCACGATCCAGCCGGTGGGCGAGATCGCCGGCGCCAGCACCCCGAGGAAACGGGCGAAGGCCACCGCCACCGCCGCGATCGTCCCGGTCTGGATGACCAGGAAGAGCGTCCAGCCGTAGAGGAACCCCCAGAGCGGCGAGTAGGACTCGCGCAGGTAGACGTACTGGCCGCCGGCGCGCGGCATCATCGCCGCCAGCTCGCCGTAGGAGAGGGCGGCGGCCACGGTGAGCAGGCCGGTCACCACCCAAACCATGATCAGCCAGCCGGCCGACCCGACGAGCCGGGCGATGTCGGCGGAGACGATGAAGATCCCCGAGCCGATCATCGACCCGGCCACGATCATCGTCGAGTCGAGCAGCCCCAGCTCGCGGAGGAGCCCGCCGCCGGCGACGGCCTTCGGTTCAGCCATGAGCGGCCCTCCCTGGTTGAAAATCGCCGCATTATCGCCGCTTTCGGGCGGCGCGAGCGCGGCGCCGCTGGTGTAGTCTCCGCCGCGTTCTAAAGAGGAGGCTGCTCTATGGCGCAACACCCGTCGCACGAGGCCTGGGGGACCCGCGTCGGCGTCATCCTCGCCGTCGCCGGCTCCGCCGTCGGGCTCGGCAACTTCCTGCGCTTCCCCGGCCAGGCGGCCGCCAACGGCGGCGGCGCCTTCATGATCCCGTACTTCTGCGCCCTGCTCTTCCTCGGCATCCCGATCGGCTGGGCGGAGTGGACGATGGGCAAGTACGGCGGGCGCAAGGGGCTGCACTCGTCCCCCTCGATCCTCGGCGTCTTCGGCAAGGGCGCGATCGCCCGCTACCTCGGGATCATCGGCGTCCTCATCCCGCTCGCCGTCTCCTTCTACTACACCTACATCGAGGCCTGGTGCCTGGGGTACTTCTGGCACTACTTCACCGGCGGCATCGGCGTCGACGCGGCGGCGCCGATCGCCGAGCAGACGGCGCGCGCCGGCCAGTTTTACAGCGACTTCACCGGCCGCGGCGAGAACGGCGTCATCGCCGGCGGCTCGCTCCAGACCCTGGTCTTCTGGACGATCACTTTCGCGGTCAACATCTGGCTCGTCTTCCGCGGCATCTCGAAGGGGATCGAGAAGTTCGTCAGCTGGGCGATGCCGCTGATGGCGGTCTGCGCGCTCATCGTGCTGGTGCGCGTCCTCACCCTGGGCACGCCCGACCCGGCGCTGCCGGACCAGAACGTGATCAACGGCCTGGGCTACATGTGGAACCCCAACTTCGCCGCCCTCAGCAACCCGCAGACCTGGCTCGCCGCGGCGGGGCAGATCTTCTTCTCGCTCTCGGTCGGCTTCGGCGTCATCATCAACTACTCCTCCTACCTGCGGAAGAAGGACGACGTCGTCCTCTCGGGGCTCACCGCCTCGGCCACCAACGAGCTCTTCGAGGTCGGCTTCGGCGGCCTCATCACGATCACCGCGGCCTTCGTCTTCCTGGGCACCGCGAACATGATCGGCGTCGTCCAGGGCGGCACCTTCGGCCTCGGCTTCACGACGCTGCCGGTGGTCTTCGCGCACATGGGCGCGCTGGGGAACTTCATCGGCGCGGTCTGGTTCCTGATGCTCTTCCTGGCCGCCATCACCAGCTCGATCTCGATGTACCAGCCGGCGCTCGCCTTCTTCCAGGAGTCGCTCGGCTGGACGCGCAAGGCCGGCACCACCCTGATGGTCTCGCTCTGCGTCGTCGGCTCGTTCCTGGTGATGTACTACAGCAAGGACGGGATCTTCTGGGCCACCATCGACGACTGGGTCGGCACCTTCCTGATCTTCGTCCTGGCGATGGTGCAGATCATCTGCTTCTCGTGGGTCTTCGGCGTGGACCGCGGCCTCGACGAGGCGCACGAAGGGGCGCTGCTCAGGATCCCCCGCTACTACCGCTGGATCATGAAGTACGTCACGCCGACCTACCTGCTGGTCGTCTTCGCCGCCTTCTGCTGGCGCAACCTCGGCGACTGGGTGCGCTCGGTGGCCGACGAACCGCTGCGCCAGGGGGCGCTGCTCCTCGTCCTCGCCACCACGATCCTGCTCGTTGTCTGCACGCGCGTCGGCGAGAAACGCTGGCGCGCGGCGGGGCTCGACATCGACGGCCGCGAGCCGGCCAAGGACTGAGAGGGAGAACCGCCATGACCTTCCTCGGCTGGGTGTTCCTCGTCGCCTCGCTGGCCTTCGTCTGGGGCCTGACCGGCTGGTGCTTCTACAAGGTCATGATCGCCCCGCGCGAGATCGAGCAGCCGCCCGACCTGCTCGGCGGCTGAGGCGCGCCGGAGGTCTTACTCCACCTCCATATACAGGCTGTCGGAGACGACCTTCCGCACCTTGTCCAGGCCCTGCAGCCAGCTCTGGAACTCGGCGTCCGCCCCCAACTTGGCGTCGTCCGCCGCGACGGCCGCCAGGTTCGGATACTCGACCGACACGACGATCGCGCCGGCCTGGTCCCCCGCGTACCGCGCCCGCCAGACGCGGATCTGGGCGGGGCTCCCGAGCCGCTTCATGATCGCCCGACCCCGTTCGATCTCCTTGGCGTAGGCGCCGGGGTCCGCCGCCTGGACCGTCACCACCCGCAAGACGGTCGGCTCTGCGGCCAGCAGGGGGGAGACAGCGAGGAAAAGAGTCACCACGGCAAGCATGAGAGCGAGTCTCGGTCGCATGTGCATCTCTCCTTGTCCGCGCGGGTTGCGCGTTGGGTTGATTGTCGCGCCCGATGGTATCCCGAACGAGGGCGCCGCAAGCTGTCCCCTACGCGGAGTTTCAGCCCTGCCGGCGAGCGCGTAGCAGCTCGGAGAGGTGGCGGGCGATCCAGCGCTCGGCGCGGGCGTGGTCGGGGAAGAGGCGCTCCCGCCGCCGGAACTCCGGCGGGTGCAAGAGGCGGCGGCCGCCGCGCTCGACCGGCGGCAGGGCGGCGTGCAGCAGCTCATGGAAGACGATCGAGGCGACGACGTAGCGGGGGACGGACGGGGCGTCGAGGACCGGGTGGATGCGGACGAGGCGGAGGTCGTGGTCGAAGCTGCCGAGCTGGAGCGTCGGGCGGCGGGAGCGCCGGCGGCGCCCGCGGGCGGCGCGGCCCGCGCCGGCCTCGAGCGGGTCGCACGACACGGCGCCGCGCCCCCAGGTGACGTCCACCGCCAGCTCGCCGCCGAAGTAGCGCCGGTCGAGGTCGGCGCAGAGCGGCCCGAGGTCGAGGGTGCGCCCCTGCGGGCGGAGCGGGGCGCGCGGCCGCGGCGGCGCCGAGGTCGCCGCGCGGTGCGCCGCGAAGTGGCGGCGCAGGACGGCGAGCGCTTCCCGCGACCGCGGGCTGCGGCGGCCGGATTTGACCCAGGTGGCGACGGCGGCGAGCGCCTCGTCGGGGGCGGCGGCGAAGCAGCGGTGGAGGCGGAGCGCGTAGCGCGGCGACTCACCCGGCAGGCGCCGCACCGAGAGCATGCGGGTGCGGGCGTCGGTCAGGACGAGCGCGGCGAGCCGGCCGCGGAAGAGACGGTTCAGCGCGGCGAAGAGCTCGTCGAAGCTCCGCGCCGAGGCGGCGCTCGCGGTCTCGAACAGTCCGAGCTGCCGCGGGTCGGCGCTCAAGCCCCGCACGTCACCAGATCGCGTCGAGGACACGCGCCTCGTGGATGCGGCGATCCCGGGTCACCAGCGGGGCCTTGGCGTCGAGGGCGGTGGCGACGATCAGGCGATCGGCGGGGTCGCCGTGAAATGTGCGTGGGAGCTTGGCGGCGCCGACCGCCACCGCGGGCGAGACGGGCAGGAGATGGGTCCGGTCCCGGGCCAGGGCGCGGCGCACCCAGAGGAGCACGTCGCGGTCGAGCTCCAGGCGCTTCTTGGCCACCAGCATGGCGACCTCCCAGCAACTGATCGGCGAGACGCCGACCGCCTCCGCTCGCTCGATGGCGCTGCGCGCGGTCTCGGAGAGTCCGCCAGGCCGCGCCGTCCACCAGACCCAGGCGTGGGTGTCGAGGACGATCAACGCTCGGCGTCCCACGGCTCGCCGATCGGCTCGACGAGGTCCTCTTCGCGCAGCACGCTGCCGAGCAGGGAGTCGAGCTCGGCGAACGGGATGACCATGGCGACCGGCTTCCCGCGCTTCGTGACGACGAGGTTCTCGCCCGTCGTGGCGACGTCGTCGAGCAGGGCGAGGCACTTCGCCTTGAACACGCCGGCGGGGATGGAGCGGGGCGTTTTGGTCATGACCTCGTGACTATAGAGCCCGCCGGGGAAGTCGGCAATGATCCCGCCCCATGCTGCGGCTGGAGGCGGAGCGGCGGCGGGCGCTCTGGCGCCGGCTGGTCGAGGCGGTCGAGGGGTACGCCGAGGGGGTGGACCACCTGCCGGTGGCGCCGCCGGCCGACCTCGGCGAGGTCCGGCGCCTCCTCGCGCCGTTCGACTTCGCGCGCCCGCTCGACCCCGAGGCGGCGCTCGACTTCGCGGTCGCGGGGCTCACCCGCCACCAGGTCCACACCCCGCACCCGCGCTACTTCGGCCTCTTCAACCCGGCGCCGACGACGATGGGGATCGCCGCCGACGCGCTGGTCGCGGCCTGGAACCCGCAGCTCGCCGCCTGGAGCCACAACCCTTTCGCCGCCGAGGTCGAGCAGCACCTCCTGCGCGCCCTCGCCGGCCGCTTCGGCTACGACCCGGCGCGCGCGGAGGGGACTTTCTGCTCGGGCGGCGCCGAGGCCAACCACACGGCCGTCGTCGTCGCCCTCCAGCGCGCCTTCCCCGAGGCCGGGCGGCGCGGCCTCCTCGGCCTGCGCAGCCAGCCGCTCCTCTACCTCTCGGCCGAGGCCCACCACTCCTTCGCCAAGGCAGCGCGGCTTTCGGGCCTGGGGACCGAGGCGGTGCGCGAGGTGGGGCTCGACGAGCGGCAGCGGCTGAGCGTCGGCGACCTCCGCCGGCGGATCGCCGAGGACCGCGCGGCCGGGCACACGCCCTTCCTGGTGGTCGCCACCGCCGGCACCACCAGCGCCGGGATCATCGACCCGATCGCCGAGCTGGCCGAGGTGGCCGCCGAGGAGGGGCTCTGGCTGCACGTCGACGCCGCCTGGGGGGGCGCGGCGGCGCTGGTGCCCGAGCTGCGGCCGCCGTTCGCCGGCATCGAGCGCGCCGACTCGATCACCTTCGATGCCCACAAGTGGCTGTCGGTGCCGATGGGGGCGGGGATCTACCTCCACCGCCACCCGGGCTTCCTCGAGCGCACCTTCCGCGTCGCCGCCGGCTACATGCCGCGCGCCGCCGCCGGCCTGGCGGTGGCCGACCCCTACGCCCACAGCATGCAGTGGTCGCGGCGCTTCATCGGTTTGAAGCTCTTCCTGTCGTTGGCGGTCGCCGGCTGGGAGGGGTATGAAACCGCGATCCGCGGGCAGACGCGGCTGGGCCAGCGGCTGCGCGCCCTCCTCGCCGCCGACGGCTGGGAGGTCGTCAACGACACGCCGCTGCCTCTGGTCTGCTTCGTCGACGGCCGCGGCCCCGAGGGGCGGACGGCCGAGGCCCTCGAGGAGGTGGCGGCGGCGGTCGTCGCCTCGGGCGAGGCCTGGATCAACGTCGTGCGCCTGGGCGACGTCGGCCCGGCGCTCCGCGCCTGCATCACCAACTACCGCACCCGGGAGAGCGACCTCGAAGCCCTCGTCCGGGCGCTCGCCCGGGCCCGGGAGCTGTCCCACAATGTCGGCGCGCCGCACTCTTAGGGTGAAACCCAAGGAGGTCCGTGATGGCCTGGGACGACCCGGACAGGGAGGACACCACGATCTACAAGGTCGTGGTCAACCACGAGGAGCAGTACTCGATCTGGCCGGCCCACCGCGAGAACCCGCTGGGCTGGAACGACGTCGGGAAGTCCGGCACCAAGCAGGAGTGCCTCGAGTACATCAAGGAAGTCTGGACCGACATGCGGCCGCTGTCGCTGCGCAAGAAGATGGAGGAGATGGAGCGGCAGCGCCAGACGGAGCAGCCGAGCAACTGAGCCGCGTCACCCCCTGGCTCGCCTACCGGGAGATCGACTCGCGGGCGCGCCTCCGCCTCTTCTGCTTCCCCTACGCCGGCGGCGGCGCCTCGGCCTACCGCGCCTGGGGCGCGGCGCTCCCCGCCGGGATCGAGGTCTGCCCCGTCCAGCTCCCCGGCCGCGAGAGCCGGCTGCGCGAGCCCCCCTTCACGCGCATGGGGCCGCTGGTCGAGGCGCTCGCCGGCGCGCTCCCCTTGGCCGACCTCCCGTTCGCCTTCTTCGGCCACAGCCTCGGGGCGCTCGTCGCCTACGAGCTGGCGCGCGCCCTCCGCCGCCGCGGCGGCCCCGAGCCGCTCGCCCTCCTCCTCTCCGGCCGGCGCGGCCCGCGCCGGCCGCCGCGCGAGGAGCCGATCCACGCGCTGCCGGAGGCGCAGTTCCTGGCCCGCCTGCGCGAGCTCAACGGCACGCCGGAGGAGGTGCTCGGCCACGGCGAGCTGATGCAGCTGCTCTTCCCCCTGCTGCGCGCCGACTTCGCCCTGCACGAGACCTGGGAGCACCGGCCGGAGGAGCCGCTGGCGATCGGCGTCTCGGCCTTCGGCGGCCTCGCCGACCCCGACGTCAGCCGCGAGGACCTGGAGGACTGGCGCGGCGAGACCCGCGGCCGCTTCCGCCTCCGCATGCTGCCCGGCGACCACTTCTTCCTCCACTCGGCGGCGGCGCTGGTCACCGAAGCGGTGGCGCGCGATCTCGTCGAGCTCGCGCCGCTGCCCGCCGCGGCACGCCCTTGACCGCCTTCCCGCCGCGCGCCGCCGGCGCGCCGCTCGAGCTGCCGCCGGGCGAGGTCCAGGTCTGGGCGGCGCGGCTCGACCCGCCGCCCGAGCGGGTGGCGGCGCTGCGCGCCACTCTCGCCGCCGACGAGCGGGCGCGCGCCGACCGCTTCCGCTTCGAGGTCCACCGCCGCCGCTTCGCCGTCGGCCGCGGCCTGCTGCGCGAGCTCCTCGGCGCCTACCTCGGCGCGCCCCCCGAGCGGCTCGCCTTCGTCTACGGCGAGCGCGGCAAGCCCGACCTCGCCCCCGCCACCGCGCGCCCCGGCGCCCCCCTCCACTTCAACCTCTCCCACTCGCACGAGCTGGCGGTCCTGGCGGTGACTCGCGAGCGTGAGATCGGCGCCGACGTCGAGCAGCTCAAGCCGATGGACGACCTCGAGCGGATCGCCGAGCGCTTCTTCTCGGCGCCGGAGAACGCGGCGCTGCGCGGGCTGCCGCCGGCGGAGCGGCAGCGCGCCTTCTTCCGCTGCTGGACGCGGAAGGAGGCGTATCTCAAGGCCGTGGGGGTCGGGCTGGCGGCGCCGCTCGACTCCTTCGTCGTGACGCTGGGGCCGGAGGAGCCGCCGCGGATGCTGTCGCTCGAGCAGGACGCGGCGCGGGGGGAGCGCTGGAACCTCTGGCACCTCGAGCCGGAGGAGGGCTACCTCGGGGCGGTGGCGGTCGAGGCGGCGGGGCTGACGCTCCGCGCCTGGATGATGGTGACCTGAGGCCGGCCGAGCCAGGCGTCGAGGCGCGCGGTCTGCTCGACCGTGGCCTTGGGGTCCACCTCCAGCCGCCAGCGCTCGGGCGGCTTCTCGCCCAGGACGACGGCGAGCGGCACCAGCCGCTCGCGGCGGGCGACCAGGAGCTCGGTCTTGTCCCCCGGCCGGAAGGCCTTGAGCCGCTCCTCCAGCTTGTCCGCCGGCACGCGGTAGCCGCCGAGGGCGAGGATCTCGTCCTCGACGTTGACGCCGCCGGCGTGCCCCGGGGTGCCGCGCTTGACCTCGGTGACCAGGAGGCGGCCGTCCCGCACCTCGACCTCCACCCCCAGCCACCCCGCCGGCTCCTCGGGCTCGGCCTCCTCCTTCTTCCATTTCGAGTCCTTGAACCGCAGGCCGTACCAGGCGAGGGCGTCGCGGTAGTCGAGCTCGGCGGTGCTGGCGACGGCCTGCCCCAGCCACGCCTCCTGCGGCCCGCCTGCAACCTCGGAAATGAGGGCCAGGAACTCCTCGTGGCGGTAGCCGTGCGGGGCCCCCGCCCAGCGGGCGTAGGCGCGCCGCATGACGTCGTCGAGGCTGGCGCGCCCGGCGGTGAGCATGCGGATGCGGGCGTCGAGCAGAAAGCCGACGAGCGAGCCCTTGACGTAGTAGCTGACCGTGGCGTTGGGGGTGTTCTCGTCGCGGCGGTAGTGCTTGATCCAGGCGTCGAAGGAGGCGTCGACGAGCGGCTGCACGAGCCGGCCGGGCTGGGTCTGCAGCCGCTCGATGTCGCGCGACAGGCGCTTCAGGTACTCGTCGCGGGTCGAGAGCCCGGCGCGGTGCACCAGGAGGTCGTCGTAGTAGGCGGTCAGCCCCTCGGCGATCCACAGGCTCGGGGTGTAGACCTCGGTCTCGTAGTCGAACGGCGGCTCGAGCTCGCGCGGCCGCAGCCGCTTGACGTTCCAGGCGTGGAACAGCTCGTGGCTGGCGAGCGCCAGCCAGTCGAGCCAGCCCTCGCGGGTGCGCGCCTTCCAGCGGCTGGTCATGACGGTGAACGACTCGGCGTGCTCGAGCCCGCCCGCGCCCTCGACGATCAGGTTGAGGAAGACGAAGCGGTCGTAGGGGACGTTGCCCCAGAAGGCCACCTGCTCGCGCACCAGCCGCTCCAGCTCGGAGGCCGAGCGGGCGCCGTCCCAGACCCCGCCCTCGCCTTCGTTCGCCAGCAGGTGCGCGCGCCCGCCGACCTCGAAGCGGTAGAGGGCGGGGTTGCCGAGGAGGATGGGGGCGTCGACGAGGGCGTCGTAGTCGTCGGCGCGGTAGCGGTTGGGGCCGCCGACCGGCTCGAGGGCGGTCACCACCGCCGCCCACTGCGGCGCCGGCTCGACCTCGACGAAGTGGGTGCGCTGGCGCTCGGCGGCGACGGTGAGGAAGGTGGCGGCGCCGTTCAAGAAGGCGAAGTCGCGCTCGATGAAGTTGCCGCGCACGGTCAGCTCCCGGCCGTAGAGCCGGTAGCGGACGACCATCAGCGGCCGCCCGCCGGCGATCACCCGCCAGCGGCTCTTGCTCGTCTTCTCGATCTCCAGCGGGAAGCCCTCGGGCGTCGAGGCGGCGATCTGCTCGACGTTGCGCTCGTACTCGCGGACGAGGTAGGAGCCGGGCATCCAGACCGGCATCATCAGCTCGAGGTGGTTGACGCGGCCGGTGGGGATCACCGCCTCGACCTCGACGGTGTGCGACTCCGGGCTCGGGAAGCGGAGGGTGTAGGTGATCGGCTCGGGCAGAGCGAGCGCGTGCCCGGCGGCCGTCCAGGCCCCGGCGAGCAGGAGGAAGGCGGCGATGGGGAGGAGGCTGCGGCGATCCATCCGGGAGCGCGTGCAACCGCACGCGCGAGAGCCACGCGATCAGCGGCAGACCATAGCAGATCGTCCGCGGCCGGCCAGCGTCTGCTGGCGCTCCGCCGCGGCTTTGGGGGAGACTCCGCGCCGTGATCGCCCTGGGCAGCGAGCGGGAGCTGGAGCGCGAGTCGCCGGCGCTCTGGGCGGCGCTCTCGCCGCTCGGGCGGCGGCTGGCGGGCGGGGCGGCCGAGGCCGAGGCGGAAGGGGGAGCGCTCGGTCTCCCGGAGCTGCGCCGGCGCTGGCGCGGCTGGCAGCGGCGCGACGGGCCGGCGGTGGCGTCCACGCTGCCGTGCACGACGGTCGGGCTCTCTCATGCCCTGTCGCTGGTCGCCGACCTCTTCGCCGGGCCGGGACGCGCGGTGGCGGTGCCGCAGCCCTTCTGGGGCAACTACCGGCAGTGCTTCGAGACGCGGAACGGGGCGCGCCTCCTGACCGCGCCGGCCTACCGCGGCGGCCGCTTCAACCCGCACGCCTGGAGCGAGGCGCTCGCCGACGTGCCGGCGGGGGAGCCGGCGGTGGCGATCGTCAACATCCCCTCGAATCCCGGCGGCTACTCGCCGGCGCCGGCCGAGCGGCAGGTCATGCTCGAGGCGCTGGTCGAGGAGGCCGGGCGGCGGCCGCTGGTGGTGCTCTGCGACGACGCCTACGCCGGCCTGGTCTTCGAGCCGGGCATCCCGGCGGCGTCGCCCTTCTGGGACCTGGCGGGCGCCCACCCGAACCTGGCGGTGGTGAAGGTGGACGGCGCGACGAAGGAGTTCTCCTTCTTCGGCGGCCGGGTGGGGTTCCTCACCTTCGCGCTGGAGCCGGACGGGGAGGCGGCGTGGACGCTGGAGGCGATGGTCGAGCGGCTGGCCGCCGCGACGATGGGGGCGCCGGCCGCGGCGCCGCAGGAGGTCCTGCTCGCGGCGCTGCGCCAGGAGGGGATCGAGCGCGAGGTCGAGGCCGTGCGCGCCCTCCTCGCCGGCCGCTACCGCGCCCTCCGCGACGCCCTCGCCGCGGCCGACCGGGCCTTGCTCCACGCGCTCCCCTTCAACTCCGGCTGCTTCGCCCTCGTCGAGCTGCCGGAGGGGCTAAAGTCCGACGTCCACGCCGTCCGCCGCCACCTCCTCGACCACTGGGACACCGGCGTCATCTCTCTCGAACCCCGCTACCTCCGCATCGCCCACTGCTCGGTGGACGAATCGGCGCTCCCGGAGCTGGTGCGGCGGCTGGAGCGGGGAGTGGGGGAGCTCGTCGGGTAAAGGCGGAGCCGGCCGGGGAGCCTTCCCCCGCGGCGCGGGCGACTTCCCGGAGCGTCCAGGAGGTTCCCCCGCAGCCTCGGAACAGCGCCCGGCCGCTCCGGGCAGAGTTCCCCACGACTCGGAACAGTGCCCGGACGGTCCGGGAACTGTTCCCAACGGCTTGGAACAATGCCCGGACGGCCCGGGCAGAGTTCCCGACGCCTCGGAACAATGCCCGGACGGTTCGGGAGCTGTTCCGGACGCTTCGGGAACAGTTCCCAAGGGCTTGGA
>DASWHY010000450.1:0-2059 GCA_036397955.1 Thermoanaerobaculia bacterium
CCCTCCGGCGCCGCCGCGCTCGCGGGGCGGCCCCCTCCTCGTCACCGCCGCCTCGGCGCTCTCGACCCTTCCCGTCTGGCTCGCCACCTTCCCGCCGATGGTCGATTACCCCCAGCACCTGGCGATGGCGGCCGCCCTCCGCTTTTGGGGGGACCCGGCGCGGGGCTTCGCCGCGACCTACCGTATCGCCTGGGCGGCGCCGCAGGCGCTCTTCGAATGGCTGACGGCCGGGCTCGCGTGGCTCGTGCCGATCGACGTCGCAGGGAAGCTCGCCGTGGCGGTGGCGATTGCGGCGGTGGGGCCGGCGGCGCTCGCCCTCACTCGCCGCCTCGGCCGGCCGGACTGGTACGCCCTCCTGCCGCTCGCGGCGACGTTCAACTACGGGTACTCGTGGGGGTTCGTGGGGACTCTCTTCGCCTACCCGCTGTTTCTCGCCGGCCTGGCGGTGGCCGACCGGTTGCTCGAGGAGCTGAGTGGGAAACGGCGCTTCGGCGTCCGCGCGTGGCTCCTCCTCGCGGCGCTGACGCTCGCCTTCTACGTCGTCCACCTCCAGCTCCTCCTGGTCTTCGCCGCCGCGGTGGCCTGGCTGGTCTTCGTGCGGCGGCCAGGGTGGCGCCGGGCGCTGGCGCCGCTCTCGGCGCTCCTCCCCGGAATGCTGCTCGTGGTCGCGGTGGTCCTCCTCCCGAACCTCCTCGCACCCGAACGGTCCTTCAGCTCCTACGAGCTGAGCATGAAGGCGGTGGGCACGCGGTGGCACGTGCTGCCGCTCAAGCTCCTGGTCCTGCCGGGGCTCGTCTTCGGCTCGCGGCCGGGCTACCGCGAAGGCGTCGCGGCGGCGCTGGCGCTCACCCTCGCGCTCGTCCTCGCGGCGCAACGGCGAAAAGCGCAGCCGGCGCAGCGCCAGGGAGAACGGCTCTTCCGCTCCCGCTTCGCGTGGCTCGCCGCCGGCCTCTTCGCCCTCTACCTGCTCCTCCCCGAACGGTTCATGGGCTACCTGGTCGCCGAGCGGCTGGCCCCCCTCGCCGCGATGCTCGCGCTGGCCGCGCTGCCGGCCTCGCCCCTGCGACGCGCCTTCCTCGCCAAGGGCTTGGCCGGCGGCCTGCTCGTCCTCCAGCTCGGCCTCGCGACGGCCGAAGCGCTCGCGTTCGAGCGCGACGCCGCCGGCCTCGCCGGCCTCCTGCGCGCCGCCGAGCCCGGCCGCCGGCTGGCCGGTCTCATCTACGACCCTTACGCCGACCCTCCCGGCGAGGGCCAGCCTCTTCTCCGCTACCCGGTCTTCACCCATTTCCCCGCCTTCTACCAGGCGCTGCGCGGCGGGCGGCTCCTCTTCTCCTTCGCCGAGCTGTCGCACAGCGTGGTGCGCTACCGCCCAGGCCGCGGGCCCGACCAGGAGCTCCTGGCCCGGGTGGCCGACCGCCATCCGCGCGCCTTCTCGCTCGCCCGCGACGGCCCGCGCTTCGACTACCTCCTCGCGCGCGGCGACTGGCCGGCGGTGCGCGCCGCCCTCGGTCCCGGGCTCGGCGGCTGGCAGACCCGCTCCGCCGGCCGCTGGCACCTCCTCCGGCGGCGTCCCGGCGCGCCGCCGGAGGCTGGACTTCGGGAGCGTCCTCTGGCACACTAGAGGCTCTTCGCCGCGGGCGTCCTTCCGGGCGTCCGATGCCTCCGCCGAGGCAGTCCCTCCGGCGGAAGTGGCGCTTTACAGGAAGCGGAGAAGGCAGTAAGATCGCGCGGTTTGCCCGCCTGGCGGGGGCGGGTGTCGGCCGCGTGTCCTTCGGAACTTAGAAAACAAGCCCACGTGGCTCAGGGGTAGAGCACTTCCTTGGTAAGGAAGGGGTCACCGGTTCAAATCCGGTCGTGGGCTCCATCCCCCACCCACCCGGCGCGGCGGGGCTGCAGCGCGAGGAGGCGATAGACAGGTCATGGGCAAGGAGAAGTTCGAGCGTTCGAAGCCGCACGTCAACGTGGGGACGATCGGCCACGTGGACCACGGCAAGACGACGTTGACGGCGGCGATCACGAAGGTGTTGGCGAAGAAGGGCCTGGCGAGCTTCGTGGCCTT
>DASWHY010000451.1:0-2872 GCA_036397955.1 Thermoanaerobaculia bacterium
CCTACGAGCTGAACAACCGCCCCGGCTGGGTGGCGATCCCGCTGCACGGGATCCGGCGCTTGCTGGCGGCGGAGTAGGGCGTACCGCGGATGCCCGGATCGGACACACTGCGGGAGCTGGCGCGGCTCTACGGCGTCGAGACCGAGTACCACGACATGAACGGCGCCCTGCAGCGGGCGAGCGAGGAGGCGCTGGAGGGCACGCTCGCGGCGCTCGACGCGCTGGTGGATGGCGACGTGACCGAGTCCCTGGCGGCGCGCCGGCAGGAGCTGGCGGAGCAGCTCGTCGAGCCGGTCGTGGTGGCCTGGAACGGCGCCGGCAGCGCACCGCTCCGCCTCCTCGGCGGCGAGGCGGCCGTCCACCTCCACTTCGAGGAGGGGGGCGAGCGGGAGTGGCGCGTCGCCGCCCGCGACCTGGCGCCGGCGCCGCCCGGCCCGGAGGGCACGCCGCGCCTGGTGCTGCCGCTCAGCGGCCTCCCTCCCGGCCACCACCGGCTGACGGTGCGTGCCGGCGGGCGGACGGCGGAGGCGTCCGTGCTCGCCGCCCCGGAACGGGCGTGGGGCGGCGAAGGCGGGCGCCTCTGGGGCGTCTTCCTGCCGCTCTACGCGCTGCACACGCGGGCGAGCTGGGGGGCCGGCGACCTCAGCGACCTGCGGGCGCTGGCCGACTGGACGGCCGGGCTCGGCGGCGGCGTGGTCGCCACCCTGCCGCTGCTCGCCGCCTTCCTCGACCAGCCGTTCGAGCCCGGCCCCTACGGGCCGGCGAGCCGCCTGTTCTGGAACGAGCTCTATCTCGACCCGCGCGCCCTCCCGGAGGTGGAGCACGCCCCCGGCGTGCGGCGTCTGCTCGAGAGCGTCGAGCTGGAGTCGCAGGTCGAGGCGGCGCGCGCCTCCGCGCTCGTCGACTACGAGCGGGTCATCACGCTCAAGCGCCGCGTCCTGGAGGAGCTGGCGGAGAGCTTCTTCGCCCGTCCCTCCGACCGGCGCGACGCCTTCGAGCGCTTCCTCGCGGCGCGCCCGGAGGTCGAGCGCTGGGCGGCCTTCCGCGCCGTCGGCGACCGGCGCGGGGAGCCCTGGCAGTGCTGGCCCGAGCGGCTGCGCGCCGGCAGCCTGGCGCCGGCCGACTACGACGCCGAGGACTTCCGCTACCATCTCTGGGCGCAGTGGGCGGCCGACGCGCAGATGCGCGAGCTGGCGGACCAGGCGCGGCGCCGCGGTCCGGGCCTCTACCTCGACCTGCCGGTCGGCGTCCACGGCGGCGCCTACGACGTCTGGCGCGAGCGCGGTCTCTTCGCCGAGGGGGCCTCGGCCGGCGCGCCGCCGGACACCTTCTTCACCCGGGGGCAGGACTGGGGCTTCCCGCCGTGCAAGCCCGAGGCGCTGCGCGAGCAGGGCTACGCGTACCTCGTCGCCTGCCTCCGCCACCACCTGGAGCACGCCGGCATCCTCCGCCTCGACCACGTCATGCAGCTCTACCGGCTGTTTTGGATCCCGCAGGGGCTGGAGGCGAAAGACGGGGTCTATGTGCGCTACCCTGCGGAGGAGCTGTTCGCGGTGCTGGCCCTGGAGTCGCACCGCTACCAGGCGCTGCTGGTGGGCGAGAACCTGGGGACCGTGCCGCCGGAGGTCAACGCGGCGCTGGAGCGGCACGGCATTCTCGGCATGTACGTGTTGCAGTACGAGCTGGCGCCGGGGGCGCCGGAGCCGGCGCCGGCCCCGCCGGCGGCGACCGTCGCCAGCCTCAACACCCACGACATGCCGCCGTTCAAGGCCTTCTGGGAGGGGTTGGACATTGCCGACCGGCAGGAGCTGGGGCTCCTCGACGAGGAGCAGGCGCGCGGGGAGCGCGAGCGGCGGGAGGCGACCCGGCGCGAGCTGGAGGAGCTGGTGCGGCGTCGCGGCGAGGGGGACGAGCCGCCCGATGATCAAGAAGTGCTGCGTCGGCTCCTCGAGCACCTGGCGGCGAGCCCGGCACGGCTGATGCTGGTGAACCTGGAAGATCTCTGGGGGGAGACGGAGCCGCAGAACGTCCCGGGGACGACCGACGAGCGGCCCAACTGGCGGCGCAAGGCGCGGCTCGGCTTCGAGGAGTTCTCGACCGATCCCGAGGTGCTGGCGACACTGCGGCGGGTCGACGAGCTGCGCAGGGGGTAAACGATGGCGGACGAGCGAAACCAGAGAGGCGGCGGGGGAGGTGGCGGTGGGGGTGGCGGCGGCGGCCAAGGAGGAGGAGGCGGCGGCGGTGGCCGGCGGCGCCCGGGCGGCGGCCGGCGGCGCGGCCGGCCGCGCGGCGGCGGACGCGGCAGGCCGCCGGTAGGGCAGGCGGCGCCGCGCGGCGGCGCGCGCGGCAAGAAGGGCTCGATCGCGCCGGCCGGTCCGGCGGTGGTGTGGAGCGATCCGGAGTCGCAGCCGCCCGAGGGGCACGTGCCGCCGGAGCGGCGCGCCGGCCGCTCGGGATGGCAGGGCCGGCCGCCGCTGGTGACCCGGATGCCGGGAGCGGCCGGGGGAGACGAAGAGCCGGGTGGGGAAGCGGGTGGAGCGGAAGGGACAGGAGAGGGCGAGGAGGGCTCGTCGACCGAGGAGTCTTCGGAGGCCGATGAGCCACCCCCTAGACCGACGCGCCCGCGGCGCCCGCGGCGGCCCGTGATGCCGCCGCCTCC
Source organism: Thermoanaerobaculia bacterium (assembly GCA_036397955.1). Taxonomy (GTDB): domain Bacteria; phylum Acidobacteriota; class Thermoanaerobaculia; order Multivoradales; family UBA5704; genus DASUNQ01. Next base: position 2,660 of record DASWHY010000451.1, read on the forward strand.
CGCGCCGCCGGCGCGTCTCGCGGAGTCCGAACCCGAGCCGGAGGCGTCGCCTCCGGCACCCGAGCCCGTCGAGCCTGAGCCCGCGGCCCCTTCACCCGAGCCGGCCCCGGAGCCCGAGCCCGCGGCGAGCCCGCTCACCGACGCCGACCTCTACCTCTTCAACGAGGGCACGCACCGCCGCCTCGCCGACAAGCTGGGCGCCCACCCCGGCGA
>DASWHY010000452.1:0-2778 GCA_036397955.1 Thermoanaerobaculia bacterium
CAGCGCGATGCCGTCGATGCCGAACTCGTAGCGCGCGCCGATCGTCTCGATCCAGGACCCGCTCTCGCGGAACTGGAAGAGCGGCCCCTGGCGGTCGAAGGCGAACCAGAGCGGGACCGAGAGGAGGAAGTCGAGGAAGGCGACGCCGGTCGCGAACTTGCGGATCGCCGCCGTCCGCTCGCCGCGGAAGCCGAAGACCACCGCCAGCGCCCCGAGCAGCGGCAGGTAGCAGACGATGGAGAGGATCGGAACGCTCTCAACCCAATCGAACATGACTCCCCCTCGGGAAGATCGACCGCATCAGAAGCGCCGCAGCAGCGCCCAGGCGCAGACCAGCACCAGCACGCCGGCCGCCAGCACCAGCGCGTAGTTGCCGACGTAGCCGGTCTGCAGGCGGCGGAAGCCGCGCGAGAAGAGGTTGAGCACCGCCCCCACCAGGTTCACCAGCCCGTCCACCACGTACTTGTCGAAGAAGCCGGAGAGCAGCGCGCCGGTGACCGTGACGTTGCGCGCGCCGTGCACGCCGACGCCGTCGATGACGCCGGCGTCGAAGCGGTGGAGGGCGTGCGCCGCCCCCCAGGTGCCGCGCACCACGGTGGCGTCGTAGAGCTCGTCGACGTAGTACTTGTTGACCAGGACGCGGTGGGCGCGCGGGAAGCGCGCCGCCCAGGCGCGGCCGCGCTCGAGCCCGCGCTCCCGCCCGTAGACGACCCACGCCAGCCAGATGCCGAGGCCGGCGACGAGGACCGCCACCCCCACCAGCCCCCACTCCAGCGCCGCGCCCATCTCGTGCCCTTCCCCGGCGCCGCCGGGGAGCTGCGCGACGACCGGGTGCAGGAAGCGGTGGAAGACGTTCCAGTCGCGGCCGCCGGTGAAGAGCGGCGGCAGGCCGATGAAGCCGGAGACGACCGCCCCCGCCGCCAGCACCACCAGCGGCACGGTCATCACCCGCGGGGACTCGTGGAGGTGGTGCTTCTCCTCCTCGCTACCGCGGAACTCCCCGTGGAAGGTCAAGTGCACGGCGCGGAACATGTAGAAGGCGGTGAGCAGAGCGGTGGCGAGCCCGACGACCCAGAGCGCCCACCGCCCTTCGGCGGCCGCGGCGTGGAGGATCTCGTCCTTCGAGAAGAAGCCGGCGAAGCCGGGCACGCCGGCGATCGCCAGCGCGCCGACGACGAAGGTCCAGTAGGTCGCCGGCAGGTATTTCTTCAGCCCGCCCATCCGCCGCATGTCCTGCTCGCCGCTCATGGCGTGGATCACCGACCCCGAGCCCAGGAAGAGGAGGGCCTTGAAGAAGGCGTGGGTCAGGAGATGGAAGATCGCCGCGGTGTAGGCGCCGACGCCGGCGGCCAGGAACATGTAGCCGAGCTGCGAGACCGTCGAGTAGGCGAGGACCTTCTTGATGTCGGTCTGCGCCAGGCCGATCGTCGCCGCCACCAGCGCCGTCGCCGCGCCGATGACCGCGACGGTCAGCGACACCTCCGGGGCGAGCTGGTAGAGGACGTTCGAGCGCACCACCATGTAGACGCCGGCGGTGACCATCGTCGCGGCATGAATCAGCGCCGAGACCGGCGTCGGGCCGGCCATCGCGTCGGGGAGCCAGACGTAGAGCGGGATCTGCGCGCTCTTCCCGATCGCGCCGACGAAGAGGCAGAGGGCGACGAAGCCGGCCAGCGAGAGGCCGCCGACGTAGGCCGCGCGCCCCAGCTCGGGGCTCGCCGCCAGGCGCTCGAAAATTTCGTTGTAGCGCAGCGTGCCGAAGCTCGAGGCCAGGGCGAAGAGGCCGAGCAGGAACCCGAAGTCGCCGACGCGGTTGACGATGAACGCCTTGCGCCCGGCGTAGGGCGGGAACTCCTCCTGGTAGTAGAAGCCGATCAGGAGGTACGAGCAGAGCCCCACCCCCTCCCAGCCGACGAAGGTCACCAGGTAGTTGTCGCCGAGGACGAGGAGCAGCATCGCCCCCATGAAGAGATTGAGGTAGGTGAAGTAGCGCTGGAACCCCGCCTCGTGGGCCATGTAGCCGACCGAGTAGAGATGGATCCAGAAGCCGACGAAGGTGACGACGAAGAGCATCACCGCCGAGAGCGGGTCCAAAAGGAACCCCATGCCGATCTCGAGGTCGCGCACGCCGCCGACCGTCGAGGCGAGCGGCCCCGCGGGGATCCAGGTGTAGATCTCCTGCTCGTAGGCCGCGTGGTGGCCGCTCCCCCCGAAGTGCTCGGCGACGATCCCGAGCCCCAGGAGCCCGGCGAGCGCCACGACGCCGCAGGCGATCCAGGCGACGGCGCGCTTGCCGATGCGGCCGCGCAAGACGACGCCGTTGAGCAGCGCCCCCACGAACGGCAGCACCGGCACCAGCCAGAGGAGCTCGCGCACTCTGCCCCGCTACCCCTTGAGCTCCGCCGCCGAGTCGAGCTGCGTCGTCTCGCGCAGCCGGAAGAGGGCGATCAGGATCCCCAGCCCCACCGCCGCTTCCCCCGCCGCCACGGTGATGGTGAAGACGGCGAAGACCTGGCCGGTCAGGTCGGAGTGCTGGTAGGAGAAGGCGATGAAGTTGAGGTTGACCGAGTTGAGCACCAGCTCGATCGACATCAGCACGGTGATCAGGTTGCGCCGCGCCAGGATGCCGAAGAGGCCGATGGTGAACAGCAGGAAGGACAGAACCAGGTAGTGGTTGGTCGTGACCTCCGCGGTCATCACGCGCGCCTCCCCAGGACCACCGCGCCGATCATCGCGATGAGCAGGAAGATCGAGGCGATCTCGAACGGCAGCAGGTAG
>DASWHY010000453.1:0-3910 GCA_036397955.1 Thermoanaerobaculia bacterium
CGAAGGCCTCGAGGAAGGGCTCGTAGAAGTAGAGGATGGCATGGGCCGCCGGCGACTCGGCGGTGCCGTTCCCCGTCACGACATGAGGCAGGACGAAGCGGGCGAAGAATCGCTCGTGATCGACCCGCCGCAGTGTGGCGGTCGCTCGGTCCAGATGCGGCGCCAGGCCCAACTCCCTCAACCGCACGGGGTTTCGGAACTCGTGGAACAGGGCGACGAGGAAGGGGATCTTCAGGTACTCGCCGAGGTCGCGCCATTCGAACTCCCGCTTTTCGCGCGAGTGGCGCCAGAGGGTCCAGCTCGCGAAGAGGCCGTAAAAGGCAGTCTGGATCAGTGACGAGCGGAGGAACTCCTCGCCTTCGGGTCCCTCGAAGCTGAGGCCCAGGGCAGCGGCGAGGTCGTCGAGAAGGGGCTGGACGGCGGCCGAGAACTGCTCCGGGAGGTCCGCTTTGGCCCGCTTAGCCTGGCGGGCGAGGATACGGGCGAGCGACTCCGGCTCGGCGATGGGCGCGAACTCGGTGACAGCGGTCTCGACAAGCTCGGCCAGCGCCAGGGCGGCCTCGAGGTCGGGAGCGCGGCCCCGCGCCATGGCGGTCGCCGACGGCCAAAGCTGGACGGTAGCGAGAAGGCGGCGCCGATCAGGGGGAACTGGGCCGTCTCCCCGGTAGGTCGGATCGACGGCGAGGAGGCCGAAGGCGCGGACGTTGGTCAGCAGGACGACGCCGGTCCGGCCGAGATACCGGCCGATCTGGTCGTCCAGCTCTGCCGACCGGGCGAGGTCGGCGATCTCGATGCCCGGGGTCTTGACCTCGCCGTAGACGGCCACGTAGTCGCCGCCGTCGTACAGCGCGAGGTCGGGCAGGTCCGTTCCCCCGGCGCTGCGCCGCTGGCTGGTGTTGGTGCGGACGTCGAACGGGAGCCTTCTGGCGTCGAGAACGGCGGTCAGGAGGCGTTGGATCGCCGGATAGAACGTCGCTTCGGTAGAACCCAGAGATCCAGCGACGCCGGCGACCTCCCGGGCGTAGGCGGAAAGCGCCTTTCCGATCTCGTCCACTGCAGGGGACAATATCGCGCGAACGACTTCCCGCTTGGCGGGGAGGCGGGGAGAACCGCCCGGACATGCGGGAAATCGCTCGGGGCAAGCGGGAATTCGTCTGGGGCAAGCGGGAATCGGCTCGGGGCAAGCGTACTTCTCAAAAGTACGTTCTCCCTGGGCGAAAGTACGCTTGTACCGACCGCCGGGACGTATGTACTTTTCAAAAGTACGCTTGCCCCGGGCGCCGGGAAGCATGTACTTTCCAAAAGTACGCTTGCCCCGAGCGTCGGGACGCTTGTACTTCTCAAAAGTACGCTTGCCCCGAGCGAAAGTACGCTTGCCCCAGGCGAATTCCCGCTTGCCCCGGGGCTCGGGACGTTCGTACCCGGCGAAAGTACGCTTGCCCCGCCCGCCGGGGCGTTCGCCCCGCGCCGCCTCCCTGTATGCTCCCGGCATGGCGGAGAAGGACAAGGCGTCGGGGATGAAGTCGGCCTACGAGCTGGCGCTCGAGCGGATGGAGAGCCAGGGGATCGAGCGGCCGCGCGAGGCGGCGCTGTCCGAGGACGTGCGGGCGCAGATGGCGGAGGCGCGGCGGCAGGCCGAGGCCAAGCTCGCCGAGCTGGAGATCCTGCACCAGAACCGCCTCAAGTCGGTCTGGGAGCCGGACAAGCGGCAGGAGGAAGAGGAGGAGTACGTGCGCGAGCGACGGCGGATCGAAGGGGAGCGGGACCGCAAGCTCGAGAAGCTCAGGGGGTAGGCGCCTCCGCGCCGGCGCCCCGCTCCAGCACGCCGAAGGCGTTCTCCACCTCGGCGTGGCTCCCCACCAGCACCAGGACGTCCCCCGGCTCCAGCACCACCTCGGCGGGCGGGTTGGTCTGCGACCGCTCGCCGCGCACCACGGCGATCACCGTCGCGCCGCTCCGGCGCCGCAGGTCGAGGTCGAGGAGCGACTTCCCCGCCGCCGCGCTCGTCGCCGTCACCCGGAAGAGGTCGGTCGTGCCCGCCGCCAGCAGCTCGAGGATCGCCTGCGAGACGTCACCGGCGCCGCTCGGCGCGCGCAGCATGCGGTAGCGCTCGCCGCGCAGCGCCCGGGTCTCGGCGCGGATGACGTTGGCGGGGACGTGGTAGCGCGCCAGGACGCGGGTGAAGATCTCGATCGAGGTCTCGAACTCCTCGGCGATCACCTCGTCGGCGCCGGCGCGGTGGAGGGCGTCGATCTCGGCCACCATGCGGGTGCGCACGATGATGTGGACCCCCGGGGAGAGCTGGCGGGCGAGGGTCACGGCGCGCAGCACGGCGAGGAGGTCGGAGATGGCGAAGACCACGACGCTCGCCCGCTCGACGCCGGCGCGCTCCAGGATGTCGCGGCGGGTGGCGTCGCCGAAGAGCACCGGGTCGCCCGCCGCCCGCGCCCGCCGCACTCCCTCGGCGGCGAGCTCCACGACGACGAACGGGATCCCCGCCGCGCGCAGCACGCGCGCCAGGTTGCGGCCGGAGAGCCCGTAGCCGACGACCACGACGTGGCCGCTCGGCGCGTCGGGCGCCAAACCCTCGCCCGCCGCGGCTGCCCCGCGCTCGCGGCCCCACGCCGCCCAGCGCGGCGCCAGGGCCACCAGGACCGGCGTCGCCAGCATGGTGAGGAGCGAGGCGGCGATGAAGCTCTGGTAGACGCCGGGGTCGACCAGGCCGTGCTCCTGCCCCACGCGCAGCAGCACGAACGAGAACTCCCCTACCTGCGCCAGGCCGGCGGCGACGAGGACGACGATCCGCCGCGCGTAGCCGAGGAGCGCGACCGCCGCCGCGGTCGCCGTGCCCTTGAGCGCCAGGACCGCCGCCGCGATCCCCAGGACCGCCCAGGGATGCGCCAGGGCGTACCCCAGGTCGAGCAGCATGCCGATCGAGATGAAGAAGAGGCTGTTGAAGACGTCGCGGAAGGGGACGATCTCGGCCTCGATCTGCGGGCTGTAGTGCGACTCCGAGATGATGATGCCGGCGATGAAGGCGCCCAAGGCGAGCGAGAACTCCAGCCGCTCGGTCAGGAGAGCGAAGCCGAGGCAGGCGAAGAGGGCGCCGAGCACCAGCACCTCGCGGATGCCGGTGCGCACCATCACCTCGAGGAGGCGCGGCATCAGGTAGCGCGCGATGAAGAAGACGGCGCCGACGGCGAGCAGCGCGAGGCTGAAGCGGACGGCGATGGCCGCCGGCGAAGCCTGCACCGAGCCGGCCAGGATCGGCGTCAGCACGATCATCGGCACGAGCAGGAAGTCCTGGAAGAGGAGGATGCCGAGGACCAGCTTCCCCTGCGGCGCGTCGAGCTCCCGCCGCTCGGCATAGAGCTTCAAGACGATCGCGGTGCTGCTCAGCGCCGCGAGGAAGCCGAGGAAGAGGGCGCGCGGCGGGCCGGTGCCGGCGAGGACGGCGATCAGGGCGACGGCGCCGATGGTCAAGAACGACTGCAGCGAGCCGCCGAGGAAGAAGGCGCGGCGGATCTGGCGCAGGCGGTCGAGCGAGAACTCGAGGCCGACGGCGAAGAGGAGGAAGATGACGCCGATCTCGGCGAAGAGCTCGACGCGGCGCGGGTCGGAGACCAGCGACAGCCCCGAGGGGCCGATCAGGACGCCGGTCAGCAGGAAGCCGACGACCGGCGGGATGCGCAGGCGGTGGCTCGCCAGCAGGACGGCGACGGCCGCCCCGAGGATGGCGACCGCCTCCTGCAGGAACTCGTGGACCTCCACCCGGCGATTATAGGGAGCACCTCGGCACGACCTCCGGTGCGGGTGGCGTTTGCGCTATGATTTGCGCAAATTCGTTGCCAGTCCGTCCGTAGCGACAGGAGGGCCACGCCCATGAGCGCTCCGTCCGAACCGCTCCTCT
>DASWHY010000454.1:0-3393 GCA_036397955.1 Thermoanaerobaculia bacterium
TGACTAGAATGGTCACATGCGCACCGCCGGCGTCGCCGAGCTCAAGGCCAAGCTCTCCGAGCACCTCGACCGCGTCAAGCGCGGCGAGGAGGTGCTGATCACCGAGCGCGGGCAGCCGATCGCCAAGCTGGTGCCCATCGATCTCGGCTCCTGGGACGAGCGCATGCAGCGGCTCGCCAGCCAGGGGCTGGTCAAGCTGCCGGAAAAGAAGATGACTCCGGAGGACCTGGAGCGGATCCTGGCGATGCCTCGGCCCCATGACGACGAGCTCCTCGCCTTCGTGCTTGCGGAGCTGCACAAGGATCGCGGCGAGCGCTAGCGCGAGGCGCGCGTGCGGTTTTGGGACAGCTCTGCACTTCTTTCGATCGCTCTCGGCGAAGCTCCCCAACAGCGGCTGCAGTACTTGCTCCGTACAGACGACGAGTATGCGATCTGGTGGGCGACGCGCGTCGAGTGCGAGGGAGGTTTTGCCAGAGCGGAAGGCTCCGGACGGCTGGGCGCCGCCGGCAGGCGTCAGGCTCGCGCCTTCCTGGACGAGCTGTACGAGCGCGCGCTGGAGATCGAGCCGAGCGCCGCCGTCCGCGCTTATGCCGTCCGCCTCGTCGGTGTCCACCCCGTGCGCGCCGCCGACGCGCTACAGCTCGCCGCGGCGCTCTTCTGGTGTCAGGAACAGGCTACCGGCGTCCCCTTCGTCTGCCTCGACGACCGATTGCGCGAAGCGGCCGTGAAGGAAGGGTTCCGGGTCCTCCCCTACCCAGACGAGGTGCAGGAGCCCTAAGGGGCGGCCGCCGGGCTTACCAGCCCATGCGGTCGATGGCGTAGGGCAGCATCTTGCGCCACCACGGCCAATCGTGGGCCACGTCGTGCCCCCAGAGGTCGAGGAGGTGGGGGATCCCCTTGCGGTCGAGGAGCTCGGAGAGCTGGCGCGAGGCGTCCGGCGCTTCCCACGCCCCCTGTCCGGTGAGGACGTGGATCTGGCAGGATGTGCGCAGCAGCTCGAGGCGCTCCCCCTCCAGGTTGGCCAGGTACCAGGCCGGGTTGTTGAAGTAGCAGTTGTCGTCGCAGTAGCCGCGCAGGTAGTCGCCGGCGAGGTCGTAGAAGCCGCTCATCGCGATGACGCCGTCGAAGAGCTCCGGCCGGCGGAAGAGGGCGTTGGCGGCGTGGAAGGCGCCGAAGCTGGCGCCGGCGGTGGCGACGCGGAGCTCCGGCGACCGGCAGACGCCGCGGATGTAGGGCACGACCTCGTCCTCGACGTAGGCCGAGTAGAGCGCCTGCCGGCGGGCCTGCTCGCCCACCGGCAGCTTGTCGTCCATCCAGGCCTGCTGGTTGATGCTGTTGATCGAGAAGACCCGCACCCGCCCCGCCTCGATCTGCGGGGCGAGCGCCCCGACCAGGCCGAAGCGCTCGTTCTCCAGGTAGTCCGCCGCCGCCGTCGGGAAGAGGAGCAGCGGGTGTCCCCAGTGCCCGTAGGCGGCGATGGGCATCCCCTGCCCCAACGCCGGGCTGTGCCAGCCGTCCAGGTGACGGTCGTCCATGGCGCCGGGGCCGAGACCCTACTCCCCTTCCAGCACCTCCTGCGGCAGGGTGCGGATCTCTTCGTCGCCGAAGTCGAAGAAGATCTCCTCCTCCCCGTCGGTCTCGGCGGGCACGTACTCCTCCTCCATGTGGAAGTCGGCGTAGTGGTGCATGCCGGTGCCGCCGGGGATGACGCGGCCGACGATGACGTTCTCCTTGAGCCCCCGCAGGTAGTCCACCTTGCCGCTGATCGCGGCCTCGGTGAGCACGCGCGTGGTCTCCTGGAAGCTCGCCGCCGAGATGAAGCTCTCGGTCGAGAGGCTGGCCTTGGTGATCCCGAGGAGCAGGGGCCGGCCGATCGCCGCCGTGCCGCCGGCGGCCACCACCCGCTCGTTCTCCTCCTGGAACTTCCAGCGGTCCACCTGCTCGTCGATCAGGAAGTCGGTGTCGCCGACCTCCTCGATCTTCACCGACCGCATCATCTGGCGCACGATCACCTCGATGTGCTTGTCGTTGATCGCCACGCTCTGCGAGCGGTAGACCTCCTGGATCTTGTCCACGAGGTAGCGCTGGAGCTCCTTCTCGCCCAGCACCTGCAGGATGTCGTGCGGGTTGATCGGGCCGTCGATCAGCGGATCGCCGGCGCGCACCCGCTCGCTCTCCTGCACGTTGATGTGGATCGAGCGCGGCACCAGGTACTCGCGGATCTCGCCGCTGTCGCTCTCCACCACCACCTTGCGCATCCCCTTGTGGATGTCGCCCAGGCGCACCGTGCCGTCGATCTCGGTGATGATCGCCGGCTCCTTCGGGCTGCGCGCCTCGAACAGCTCGACGACGCGCGGCAGACCGCCGGTGATGTCCTTGGTCTTGGTCGTCTCGCGCGGGATCTTGACCAGCGTGTCGCCGGGGTGGACCTCCTGCCCCCGGGAGACGACGAGGTGGGACCCTGACGGCAGGAGGTACCGCTTCTCCTGCGCCTTCTTGCCGCGGACGATGATCGCCGGCACCCGCTTCTCGTTGGCCGAGGCCTCGACGATGATCTTCTGCGACAGGCCGGTGACCTTGTCGGTCTCCTCGCGGACGTTCTCCCCCTCGACGATGTCCTGGAACTCCACCTTGCCGCCGATCTCCGAGAGGATGGCGTAGGTGAAGGGGTCCCAGGTCACCAGCTCGGTGCCGGGCTCGGCCTCGTCCCCCTCGTGCACCAGGAGGTGCGAGCCGTAGGTCAGGGCGTAGCGCTCGAGCTCGCGCCCCTTGTCGTCCTGGAGGAGGAGCTTGCCGCTGCGGTTGATGACGACCAGCGCCCCCTTCTTGCTCTCGACCGTGGCGACGTTGAGGAACTTGACGCGCCCCGGGTTCTTGGCCAGGTGCTTCGACTGCTCGGAGACGCGGGAGGCGGTGCCGCCGTAGTGGAAGGTGCGCATGGTGAGCTGGGTGCCCGGCTCGCCGATCGACTGCGCGGCGATGACGCCGACCGCCTCGCCGATCTCGACCATCTTGCCCGAGGCGAGGTTGCGCCCGTAGCACATGGCGCAGACGCCGCGCCGCGTCTCGCAGGTCAGCACGGAACGGATCTTCACCCGCTCGATGCCCGCCGCCTGCACCGTGTTGGCGAGGGTCTCGGTGATCTCCTGTCCGACCTCGAGCAGCAGCTCGCCGGTCATCGGGTCGTAGACGTCCTCCTGGCTGACGCGGCCGACGATGCGGTCGCGCAGCGCCTCGAGGATCTCGCCCCCCTCCATGATCGCCGACACCGTGATGCCGTCGATCGTGCCGCAGTCGACCTCGTTGATGATGACGTCCTGCGCCACGTCCACCAGGCGCCGGGTGAGGTAGCCGGAGTCGGCGGTCTTGAGCGCCGTGTCGGCCAGACCCTTG
>DASWHY010000455.1:0-11562 GCA_036397955.1 Thermoanaerobaculia bacterium
GCCCGCCCGCCGTCCGCCGGAGGAGCCCGCCCGCGAGCGCGAGCCCTCCCTCATCGGCAAGCCGTTCCGCCGCGTGGACGGGCGCGCCAAGGTGACCGGCGTCACCAAGTTCGCCGACGACCTCTTCTTCCCGCGCATGTGCTTCCTGCGGCTGGTGCGCTCGACCGTGCCGCACGCGCGGATCGCAGCCATCGATCTCTCCGCCGCCGAGCAGGTGCCCGGCGTGCTCGGCTTCCTCACCGGCAAGGACCTCCCCATCCCCTTCGGCATCCTGCCGGTGTCGCAGGACGAGCACGCCCTCTGCCCCGAGCGCGTCCGCTTCGTCGGCGACCCGGTCGTGGCGGTGGCGGCGGCGACCGAGGACGCCGCGTGGGAGGCGGCGCTCGCCGTGCGCGTCGAGTACGAGCCGCTCGCCACCATCGCCACGATCGAGGAGGCGCTCGCCACGCCCGAGCCGCGCATCCACGACTACGGCGACGGCGGCAACGTCCACAAGCGGGTGTCGCTGCAGTTCGGCGACCTGGAGGCGGGGTTCGCGGCGGCCGACGAGGTCTTCGAGGACGTCCTCTTTTACGACGGCAGCACCCACCTGCCGATGGAGCAGCACGCGGCGGTGGCGGTGCCCGAGGACGACGACCGCGTGACCGTCTACTCGGCGACGCAGACGCCGCACTACGTCCACCGCGCGCTCGCCAAGGTGCTGGCGATCCCGGCGGCGCGCATCCGCGTCGTCGCCTGCCCGAACGGCGGCGGCTTCGGCGGCAAGAGCGATCCCTTCAGCCACGAGATCGTCGCCGCCAAGATGGCGCTCCAGCTCGGACGGCCGGTCAAGATCACGCTCGACCGCGAGGAGGTCTTCTACTGCCACCGCGGGCGCCACCCGGTGCTGATGCGCCTCAAGACCGGCGTCACGCGCGACGGCGCGATCACCGCCCAGCACCTGGAGACCGCTCTCGACGGGGGCGCCTACGGCAGCTACGGCGTGGCCTCGACCTACTACACCGGGGCGCTGCAGACCGTCACCTACGAGCTGCCGGCCTACCGCTTCGACGGCGTCCGCACCTTCACCAACAAGCCGCCTTGCGGCCCCAAGCGCGGCCACGGCACGCCGCAGCCGCGCTTCGGCTTCGAGGTCCACCTCGACAAGATCGCGGTGGCGCTGGGGAAGAACCCCGCCGACCTGCGGCTCGGCATGCTGGCGCAGCCGGGGAGCACGACCGCCAACTGGCTGCGCATCGGCTCGCTGGGGCTGCGGCAGTGCCTGGAGGCGGTGGTCGCGGGGAGCGGCTTCCGCGAGCGCTGGTCGAAGCTGCCCGAGGGGCGCGGGCTCGGCCTCGCCTGCGGCGCCTACCTCTGCGGCGCCGGGCTGCCGATCTACTGGAACCACATGCCGCAGTCGGGCGTGCAGCTCAAGCTCGACCGCTCCGGTGCCGTCGCCGTCTTCTGCGGCGAGACCGAGATCGGCCAGGGCTCGGACTCGGTGCTGGCGGCGGTCGTCGCCGAGGTGCTGGGCGTGCCGCTCGCCGACATCCGCCTCTGCGTCGGCGACACCGACCTGACCCCCGTGGACCTCGGCAGCTACTCCTCGCGCGTCACGCTGATGGTGGGCAACGCCGCCCTCCAGGCCGCCGAGCGGGCGCGCGCGCTGCTCGCCGAGGCCGCGGCCGAGCAGCTCGAGGTGCCCGCCGGACGGCTGGTCTTCGCCGAGGGCCGCGTCTTCGACGCCGAGGAGCCGGAGCGCGGGCTCAGCTTCCCCGAGGCGGTGGTCGCCGCCGAGGCCCGCTTCGGCACCCTCGGCACGACCGGCAGCTACGTGCCGCCGCGCTCGCCCGGGCGCTACCGTGGCGCCGGCGTCGGCCCCTCGCCGGCCTACTCCTACACCGCGGCGGTCGTCGAGTTGGAGGTGGACCCGGCGACCGGGCTCTGGCAGCCGCTGCAGGTCTGGATCGCCCACGACGTCGGCAAGTCGATCAACCCGGTGCTGGCGCTGGGGCAGGTCGAGGGCAGCGTCTACATGGGGCTCGGCGAGGCGATGATGGAGGAGCAGGCGTTCCGCCGCCTGCCGCGCCACCTCTCGGCGGCGCTCGTCCACAAGCACCCCTCGCTCCTGGAGTACAAGAGTCCCACCTTCCTCGACATGCCGCCGGTCACCACCTACCTGATCGAGGACCCCGACCCGCAAGGTCCGTACGGGGCCAAGGAGGTCGGCCAAGGGCCGCTGCTGCCGATCATGCCGGCGGTGGCGAACGCCATCTGGGACGCGGTCGGTGTGCGCATCGACCAGGTGCCGATCCACCCGCACATGGTGGCGAAGGCGCTGGAGGCGAAGGCGCGCGGCCAGGCGCCGCGCTACGGGCCGGCGCGCTTCCCCGAGGTGGACTTCGGCGAGACCCTGCTGGTGCCGACGCCGGCGCAGGGCGGCGACGGCCGCGCCATCAACGACTTCCGCGACCGCCTGCGCTCCGGCATGCGCTCGGCCGCCGGCACCATGACCGACCGCGAGGAGGCCCTGCGCCGCAAGAGGCTCGCCGCCCTGACCACCGGCGTCGAAGACCTGCGGAAGAGCTAGGCCGCTCCGGTGCTCCGTCTCCCCCGCTTCCGCTTCCTGCGGCCGCAGAGCCTCGCCGAGGCGGCGGCCGTCCTCGCCGGCGAAGGCGCCGGCGAGGGGCAGCCGGTGCGGCTGGTGGCCGGCGGCACCGACCTCTGGCCGAACATGAAGCGGCGCCACCAGAAGGCGGCGACGGTGGTGAGCCTGATGGGGGTGCCGGACCTCGCCGGGGTGCGCGCCAACGGCGAGCTGCGGATCGGCGCGACGACGATCCTCGACGACCTGGCGCGGCATCCGGCGGTGCGCGGGCGCTGGCCGGTGCTGGCGCGCGCCGTGAGCTCGATCTCCTCACCGCCGCTGCGCCAGATGGGGACGCTCGGCGGCAACCTCTGCGTCGACACCCGCTGCACCTACTACAACCAGACCGAGGACTGGCGCCGCTCGATCGCCTTCTGCATGAAAGAGGAAGGGGAGATCTGCTGGGTGGCGACCAGCTCGCCGCGCTGCTGGGCGCACGCGGCGTCGGACTCGGCGCCCGTGCTCCTGGCGCTCGGCGCGCGCGTGCGGCTGGTCTCGGCCGCGGGCGAGCGCGAGGTGCCGCTCGCGGCGCTCTACCGCGACGACGGCATCGACTACCTGGCGAAGCGGGGGGACGAGATCCTGGCCGAGGTCGTGGTGCCGGGCGACGCGGACGCCTCCCGCTGCCGTGCCAGCTTCTGGAAGCTGCGCCGCCGCGGCTCGATCGACTTCGCGGTGCTCTCGGCCGCCGCGGCGCTCTGGACCGCGCCCGACGGCACGATCGAGCGCGCCCGCCTGGTGCTCGGCGCCGTCTCCTCGCAGCCGCTGGCGGTGCCGGAGGCCGAAGCGCTCCTCACCGGGCAGCGGCCGACGCCGGAGCGGATCGCCGAAGCCGCCCGCCTCGCCCGCCAGGCGGCGACGCCGATGGACAACACCGACTTCCAGACCCAGTGGCGCGTCAAGATGGTCGAGGCCTACGCCGAAGCCGCCCTGCGCGAGGCGGCCGGCCTCCCCGTGGAGCGCCCGGCGCCCAAGCACCCGCTCGCGGTGCTCTGAGCCCGACGTGAGTAGCTCACGACATCGCGACCTCGCGGATTTCGCTCCAGCAATTTGAAAAGACGCGGGCGCCGGCGTGTACTTCGAGCTGGTGGGCGAGATCACTTCCGCCGAGGTCATGGCGGAAGGTCCGCGTCTGCGCCAACTTCAACGGCTCGAAGAGGTGTACGGCCGCGGGCGATGGCGGAAGCTCAAAGGAATCGGCTGGGTTCGGCTCGCCGATGGTACAGTTGCGAGGGCCGAGCTTCATTGGTATGAAGCGCATGGGATCGGCCGGCGACGACTCAAGGTGAAGCGCTTTCTCGACTGACATGCCCGCTAGCTCTACTCATCTCTTGCTCTGCGTGGCGAACCAGGGCGCCGAGGACTTGCAGGTGCTCAAGATCTACCGTCGCATCCCGGACCCGGCGGCGGAAGCCAGAGGCTTCCTGCGGATCGTCGATGACTCCGGTGAGGACTACCTCTACCCGCAGGCAAACTTCCTCGCCCTTCCCCTGCCGGAGACGCTCGAGCAGCAGCTCGAGCAGCTCGCCGCCGAGCACTCGAGCACGTAGCTCCCCAGCTCACTCCTTCGGCTTCGGCAGCGGCCTCCCCGGCGCCCGCACCCAGACTAGGCGGCCGTTGGAGTCGATCCCTGCGGCGGTGGTGACGTAGACCAGCGCGCAGCCGTCGTGGAGCGGGCCGATCGGCAGCGCGGTCTCGATGCGCCGCCGCGACTCGGCCCAGGGCGGGCCGCCGGCCGCCGGCGCGAGCGTCAGCCGCACGTTGGGGTCGGGCACGTCGTCGCCGACGACGTGGGCCTGGAGGACGTGCACCCGGTTGCCGGCTGGCGAGAAGCCGCTGCCGAGGACGGCGAGCGGGCTCCCCGGCGCGAAGCGCGCGCTGCCTAGCGCGGCGGGGTTCTGGACGCCGCCGTTGGCGATCCGCGGACAGCGGGCGGGCAATACTGCCGCGCCGCCGCGGAGGAAGGCGGCGAAGGCGGCGCCGAGGAGCGTCCTGCCGCCGTCGTCCCCGCGGTGGAGGCCGTAGAGGAGCCAATCGGGCGCAGTGCAGCTCGTCAGCGTGCGCGCCGCGCCGTCCTCGACCCGCCAGCGGTTGTCGAGCGCCTGCCAGACGACGGCGTAGGAGACGCCGGCGGCCTCGGCCGCGGCCAGCGCCTCGCCGAGGTAGCGCGCCGCCGCGCACTCGCCGTAGAGCGAGCGGGCGAAGCCGACCTCGCCGAGGATGAAGTTGGCGGGCGTCACCTCCGGCCGCCGCGCCCGCACCGCGCGCAGCGCGAACGCGAGGTCGGCGCCGAGACGCTCGCGCAGGCTGGCCTGCGGCGCGGCGAGCTTGACGTTCAAGCTCTGCCAGGCCGAGTAGGAGTAGTAGTCCACGGCGACCCGCGGCGCCACCGCGTCGATGACGCAGCGCGTAGCGGCCTCGCCGCAGCGCACGGTGCGCCCCGCCGCCTCGCTCCGCTCCTCGACGAAGTTGAACTCCAGCCCGGAGTAGAGGCGCGCGGCGCTCCCCGGCGCCCGCGCCCGCGCGTCGCGCACGCCGGCGGCGCGGGCCTCGATCCAGGCGGCGAAGTCGTCCCAGAGCGGATCGTCCGCGGCCAGCGCGGCGGTCGCGTGGTCACCCTCCCAGTTGAGGACGATGAAGCTCTTGCCGGCGTGCGCCGGGTCGGCGAGGAGCGCCGCGCCGAGGCG
This sequence comes from Thermoanaerobaculia bacterium, assembly GCA_036397955.1. GTDB lineage: Bacteria > Acidobacteriota > Thermoanaerobaculia > Multivoradales > UBA5704 > DASUNQ01. The sequence goes on from DASWHY010000455.1 coordinate 5,314, forward strand.
GGCGACCTGCTCGCGCTCGCTCGCCGCCTCCGCGGGGTCGAGGCCGTCACGCCAGACGGCGAAGGCGGCCGGCGGGTAGACCGTCAGCAGGTAGGTGCGAAAGCGCGGGTCGCGAAAGAGCCGGCGGTAGGCCGGGGCCGCGGCGATGCGGCGGAGGAAGCCGTCGTCGCGGGCGTTCGGCTCGGGGTTGACCGCGTAGAACTCGCTGCCGCCCAAAAAGACGCGGAGCGTGCGGCTGCCGAGCGCCGCGACGCGGCTGGCGCCCCAGTTGAGCCGGTCGGGGCTGCCCGGCCAGGCCGAGTAGTCGGCGCCCCAGTGGTAGACGCCGAAGCGGTCGGCGCGGTCGGCCGGCGGCGGCGGCACCGCCCACGCGGCGGCGGCGAGCGCGGCGAGGCAGACGGCGAGCGCGGGGAGGAGGGTGCGGCGGCGCGGCGGGTACGGCATGCGGGTGCTCCTCGCCGCGGAGCATAATGCCGCATGCCCGTCGCCGTCCTCCCCGCCGCCGGCGGCTCGCGCCGCATGGGCTTTCCGAAGCTCCTCCTCCCCTACGGCGAGGAGACGATGATCGGCGCCGTGGTGGCGGCCCTGCGCGCCGGCGGCGTGGACGAGGTGGTCGTCGTCATCGACCCCGACGACAAGGGGCTCGGCGAGTGGTCGGCGCAGGAGGGGATCGGCTTCACCCTCAACCCGGCGCCGGAGCGCGGCATGCTGTGGAGCGTGCTGGCCGGGATCGAGGCCTTCGGCGGCGCGCCGGGGCTCGCCGGCCGCGGGCCGCTCCTGGTCTGCCCCGCGGACCTGCCGGCGCTGCGTCCCGAGACCGTCGCGCTTCTCCTCGCCCGCCAGGCGGAGAGCGGCGCCGCGCTCGTCGAGCCGGTCTTTCGTGGCCGCCGGGGCCATCCGCTGCTCATCGCCCCTTCGCTCGTCGGCGAGGTGTCCACCCTCGACCCCGCGGTCGGCCTCCGCCAGCTCCGCGACCGCCATCCCGAGGCGCTCTTGGAGGTGGACGTCGACGACCCGGGCGTCGTGGACGACGTGGACACGCCGGACGACTACCGCCGGCTGACGCCCGCCGGGAGCTGACCACTCTCCGGCTCCGGCAGCAGGCAGCTCGTGAAGGTGAAGGTGTAGAGCCGGATGCCGGGGCGGAGGACGCGGACGCGGAGGAGGCGCCGGGCGAACGGGGCGCCGGCGAGGAGGCGGATCATCCGCGGCCGCTCCCAGATCGCCACGGTGCGGCCGCCGCGCTCGACGACGTCCTCGCCGCGCCAGGCGGCGGGCACCGGCGCGCCGTCCACCTCCACCTCCAGCTCCCCCGCCGGCCCCGCCACCGCCTGCACTCCGGCGGCCTCGAACAGCAGCTCCAGCTCGGCACCGGCCTCGCGCGCCTCCAGGTACTCGGCCTCGTGCCGCCAGAGCCCGCGCGCCGACGCCATCCCCTCCGGCGCCGGCTCGGGCCGCCCGGCGTGCCGCACCTCCTCCTCCGGCCGGTAGCCCTCGGGCGCCAGAAGCCGCCCGCGGTGGTAGCCGAGGTAGAGCTCGCGGGTCGCCGGATGGCAGACCGCTCCGGGCGCGTCCTCCGGACGGAGCGGCGCCAGCGGCTCGGGGTACGGCCCCGCGTCGCCGGCCTCGCGCAGCAGCGTCTGGATCCAGCGCTCGGTCTCGCCGTACGCCCCCTCGCCGAAGTGCTCGTAGCGCAGGTAGCCGCGCGCGTCGGCCAGGTACTTGGCGGGCCAGAAGCGGTTGGCGAAGCGGCTCCAGGTCCCGCGGTCGTCGTCGAGGAGGATGGGGTATTCGATCCCGAGCTCGCGAGCGGCGGCGGCCACCACCGCCGGGTTCTTGGTCAGCTCGAACTCCGGCGTGTGGACGCCGACGACCACCAGGCCGCGCTCGGCGTAGCGCCGGTGCCAGGCGACGGTGTAGGGCAGCGCCCGCAGGCAGTCGACGCAGGTCGCCTCCCAGAAATCGACCAGCACCACCGCCCCGCGAGCGAAGGCGAGCGACACCTCCGGCCCCTGGAGCCAGACACCCGGCGCCAGCTCGGGGAGATGCAGCGGGACGGTGATCGGCGGCACGCCGGGGAGCATAGCCGCGGCGCTGCTAAGCTCCCCGACCCGTGATCGCACCCCCGTACGCGGCGCCGCGCGAGGGCCGGAGACGCCGGGGTTGCGCACGTCTCTTCGGCATCGCGGTCGCGGCCGGCGCGCTCTGGCTCGGCTGGCAGATCGGCACCTGGCCGGATGTCGCCGCGCTCGCCGACGAGCCGCCGGAGACGACTGCCTTCATCGAGCGCTGGCGGAGCGGCGGCTGGCTCGGGCTCGGGCCGGAGCGCGAGGTGTCCTGGCGCTGGGTCCCCGGCTCGCGCATCTCGCGCAACTTGAAGCACGCCGTCGTCGTCGCCGAGGACATCGAGTTCTTCTCCCACGACGGCTTCTCGCGCCGCGAGCTGCGCGCCGCGCTCGAGAAGGCGCTGGAAGAGAAGGCCGTGCCGCGCGGCGCCTCGACGATCACCCAGCAGCTCGCCAAGAACCTCTGGCTCTCGCCGTCGCGCAATCCGCTGCGCAAGGTCAAGGAGGCGCTGCTCACCGCGCAGCTCGAGCGCGAGCTGTCGAAGCGGCGCATCCTCGAGCTCTACTTGAACGTCGTCGAGTGGGGGCTGGGGATCTACGGCGCCGAGGCTGCCAGCCGCCACTGGTTCGGCAAGTCGGCGCGCAGCTTGACCGAGCACGAGGCGGCGCAGCTCGCCGCCGCCCTGCCCCGCCCGCGGAGCTGGCACCCGGGGAGCGACAGCCGCGCCTACCGCCGCATGGTGCGGACGGTCGAGCGCCGCATGCGCAAGGCTCGGTGGGTAAGACGGCATCTGTAGCCGCTCTGCTACATTCGGCGCGTGCCCGCCGCCGATGCCGCCACCGACCTCTTCTTGGCGCTGACCCCCGAGCGGGTGCTCTCCGCGGTCGAGGCGGGCGGCCTCGCCGTCAACCCGGTCTGCTACCCGCTCAACTCCTTCGAGAACCGGGTCTACGAGGTGGAGCTGGCCGACCGCTCGCGCGTCGTCGCCAAGTTCTACCGCCCGGGGCGTTGGCGCGAAGAGCAGATCCTCGACGAGCACTGCTTCCTGGCCAACCTCGCGGCCGAGGAGCTGCCGGTCTGCACCATGCGCGAGTTCCCGGGCGGCGGCACCCTGCGGCGGATCGAGAACATCTGGTACTGCCTCGCCGACCGGCGCGGCGGCCGCGCCCCCGACGAGCTGGACGCGCCGCTCGCCGAGCGGCTGGGGATGATCGTGGCGCGGATGCACAACGTCGGCGCGACGCGGGAGGCGCCGCACCGCATCCGCCTGGAGCCGGGGGTCTACGTGCGGCAGGAGCTGGCGTGGATGGAGGCGCACGGCGTCGTGCCGCGCGGCCTCGCCGGGCGCTACTTCGCGGCGGCCCACGCCATCGCCGACCTCGCCGAACGGGCGCTCGCCGCCGTGCCGGTCCACCGCATCCACGCCGACCTCCACCTCGGCAACGTCCTGCTGCGCGACGGCGTGCTGCGCCTCCTCGACTTCGACGACATGGCGATGGGCCCGGCGGTACAGGACCTCTGGCTCGCGCTCCCCGGCCGCGACCGCTGGACGGCCGGCCTGCGCGAGCGCTTCCTCGAGGGCTACGAGCGCTTCCGCGCCTTCGACCGCTCGACCCTCTCGCTCATCGAGCCGCTGCGCGGCATGCGGATCATCCACTACGCCGCCTGGCTCGCGCGCCGCTGGCACGACCCGGCCTTCCCCGCCGCCTGGCCGCACTTCGGCACCGAGGACTACTGGCAGCGCGAGACCGCTGATCTCGAGGAGCAGCTCGCCGCGATCCGCGGTGAGCTGGCGCCCGAGGAAGCGCCGGCCGAGGAGCCCGAGCTCACCAACAAGGACTTCTTCTGGGATTGGGACGGCTGACCGCGGCGTCCACCGCCGTCTCTACTTGATCTTCTTCCCCGCCACGTCCCGGCCGCCCTGGTGCAGCACCAAGCCGGTGACCGTCCCCGCCGTATCGCGCACGAAATCGACCTGCGCGTCCACCACCTCGAGGAAGAACTTCGTCTCGCTCTCGGCGAAGAGCTCGAAGCGCGGCTGGCCGGTGGCCTGGGCGAAGAGCTTCTCTCCCTCCTGGGTCACCACGAGGGTGAACCCCGGGAAGAGCTCGTACTCCCCGACGTAGCCCGCCAGGACCGCCGGCTCGACCCGCACGGCGACGCGCTTGGCCGGCGGCGCCTCCTCGGTCTTGACCGCCTCCTCGTCGCCCCCCTGGCGGCGGTGGAGGACCATGCCGGTCACCTTCCCCGCCGCGTCGCGCCGGAAGCTCGCCCGCTCGAACGAGTCGCGGTAGAAGAACTCGCTCTCCGCAAGCGGCAGCGCCTCCAGCTTCTCGCCGCCGGTGCGCTGGGTGAAGAGGCGGCCCCCTTCGCGCGTCACGACCCGCGTCGTGGTCTCGTCGATGCGGTAGACGCCGGTGTAGCGGTCGAGCACCTCCGGGGCGAGCGTGACGACCGGCGGGTCCTCGATCGACTCGCCGAGCGCCAGGAGGGCGACCTTGGTCGCCACTGTGTCGGGGTCGGGCTCGCGCCCCAGGGCGTTCGAGAGCACCGCCACGAAGAGGCCCGCGCGCGGCTCGCGCAGCACGTAGCTCTGAAAGCCGTCGATGCCGCCGCCGTGCTCCACGAAGTGGTGGCCGCGCCAGTCGCCCACCCCCCAGCCGTAGCCGTAGCCGGTGGGCTTGCCGTCGGGCAGCGCGTAGCCGGTCATGGCGCGCGCCAGGAGCGGCGGCGGCAGGAGCGTGCCACCGTCGAGCGCGGCGTTCCAGCGCACCAGGTCGTCCACCGTCGAGACCAGGGCGCCGGCGGCGTAGGGCTGGGTCATGCTGAGGAAGGGAGCGTTCTCCCACCCTGCCTGGCCGCGCTGGTAGCCCGCGACCCGGCCGGGAAGGATCGGCGTCGTGTGCCCGTAGCCGGTGCGCTGCATGCCGAGCGGCGCGAAGACGCGGCTGCGCAGCAGCTCCTCGTAGCTCTGTCCCGACGCCTTCTCGAGCACCGCGCCGAGCAGCACGTAGCCCGAGTTGTTGTAGAGCCACTTCTCGCCCGGCGCGAAGTCCATCGGCTGGTCCTTGAAGAGGCCGATCAGCTGCTCCAGCGTCAGGTCCTCGCGGCGCTTCGCCAGCCACTCCGGCAGGCCGGTGTAGCTCTTGATCCCCGAGGTGTGGGTGAGGAGGTGCTCGACGGTGATCTTCTTCCCGTGCGTCGGGTAGTCGGGGAGGTACTTGGTGATCTCGTCGGCGAGCGCCAGCTTCCCTTCCTGCACGAGGAGCAGCGCCGCCACGGCGGTGAACTGCTTGGTCACCGAGCCGATGCGAAAGACCATGTCGGGCGCGATCGGCACGCCGAGCTCGACGTTGGCGAGCCCGTAGCCCGCGCGCAGGACCACTTGGCCGTCGTCGACGACGATCACCGCCGCCCCCGGCTCCTGGGCCGGATAGACGCTCCGCAGGTAGGCGTCGATGCGCTGCGCGCGGTCGTCTGGCGCGGCGGGGGCCGCGGCCGGGGCCTGGGCGAGCAGGGCGCCGCAGGCGAGGAGCAGGACGAGGGCGCCGGCGGTGCGAGTGCGGGGCCGGCTCACGACCGCGCCTCCCCGCCGTTCCACCCCATCCGCCCGCGCAGCGCCGTGATGTGGGCGACGTGGTGCCGCCCGTGCCAGGCGTAGATGGCGAGGAGGTCGCCGATCGTCAGCACCCCCCACTCCGGGTGCTTCCAGGTGCGGGCGAAGGCGGCCGGCGCAGCGACCGCAGGCAGAGCACCCAGCGCTCGTGCAGGCTGTCGAGGAGGGCGAGCGAGACCGCGAGCGGCGCCGTCCGCGCCTCCGGCAGCTCCGCCCAGCGGGCTTCCTGGTAGGTGCGGATCGCCGGCTCCTCCTCGGTCAGCGCCAGCTTGCAGCGGACGTAGGCGTTGAGGTGGCTGTCGGGGAGGTGATGGACCACCTGCCGCACCGTCCAGCCGCCGGGGCGGTAGGGGGTGTCGAGCTGCTCGTCGGCGAGCCCGGCGACGGCGGCGCGCACGTTTTCCGGCACGGCGGCGATTTCCTCGATCCAGCCGGCGCGGTCCTCGTCGGTCGTCTCAACCGGCCGCGCGAAGCGGCCGATCGGGTACCGCAGGTCGGGTTCGGACATCGGCTCCTCCAAAGGGCGAGCGGCGATTTTGCCACGCGCTCCACAGCTCTGGCTCAGG
>DASWHY010000456.1:0-2877 GCA_036397955.1 Thermoanaerobaculia bacterium
CCGACGAGCGCCCGCGACGCCGACTGCAGCGACCCGATCCCCAGCCCGGCGAAGAGGGCCACCCCCCAGAAGAGCTCCTTGCCGTCCAACCCCGCCACCACCTCCCGCCCCGGCACGCAGGCGTAGGCCCCCAGGCAGACCAGGATCCAGATGACCAGCGCGATGCGGATCGTGCGCACCGCGCCGAAGCGGTCCTGCACCCAGCCGAAGAGGAAGGCGCCCCCGGCGGCCGAGAGCTGCAACATCAGGAAGAGCGTCGTCAGCTCGGCGAAGGTGAAGCCCAGGCTCTGGACGGCGTAGATGCCGGCGAAGGCGACGACCGTCGTCAAGCCGGCGTAGTAGACGAAGTAGACCCCCAGGAACTGCGCCAGCTCGGAGAAGCGGCGCACCTCGGCGGCGGTCGCCGCCAGCCGCGCGAAGCCCGCGCGCACGTACTCCAGCGGCGCCCGCGCCGTGCGCGGCGCGCGCTCGCGCAGGACGAGGAAGGTCGGCAGCCCGGCGAGCAGGAAGAACAGCGCCGTCGCCACCCAGGCGAGGCGCAAGCTCCCCAGGTTCTGCGGCTCGAAGCCGCCGCGCAGGAGCGGCTGGACCAGCAGCAGCGACCCCAGCCCGCCGAAGTACCCGAGCCCCCAGCCGAACCCCGAGATCCGCCCGACGTTGGCGGGCGTCGAGATCTCCGGCAGGAAGGCGCCGGCCAAGTTCTCGCCGAAGGAGAAGCCGACGAACGACACCACGAGCAGCGCCACCCCCAGCCCCGCCCGCCCCGGCACCACGAACCAGAGCGCCGCCGTCCCCGCCACGCACAGGGCGTAGGTCGCGAAGAGGAACACCTTCTTCCGCCCCGAGTCGTCGGCGATCGCCCCGACGACCGGCGAGAGCAGGAGGACGATGAGGTTGGCCACCAGGAGCCCGGTCCCCCAGAGGAAGTCCCCCCGCCCCGGCGGCGCCACCAGCCGCGTGAAGTAGACGCTGAAGGCGACGGTGACGATGATCGTCGTGTAGCTGGAGTTGGCGAAGTCGAACATCGCCCAGGCGAGGATCTCGCGCGGGCGGGCGGGAGGCAGGGCGGCGGGCTCGGCCACGGGCGCGGCTATGCTATCCCGCCGTGAGCCACGAGCCTGCGCGCGCAGCTCCCACCGGACGCCAGCTCTTCGCCCTCGCCTTAGGCGCCGTCGGCGTCGTCTACGGCGACATCGGCACCAGCCCGCTCTACGCCATGCGGGAGTGCTTCCACGGCGCGCACGCCACGCTCGACCCGACGCGCGCCAACGTCCTCGGCGTGCTGTCGCTGATCTTCTGGTCGCTCATCCTCATCGTCTCGATCAAGTACCTGGTCTTCGTCATGCGCGCCGACAACCGCGGCGAGGGGGGGATCCTCGCCCTCCTCGCGCTGGTGCCGCGCGACGACCGCCCGCGCCGCGTCTGGGCGCTCACCGCTCTCGGCATCTTCGGCGCCGCGCTGCTCTACGGCGACGGCATGATCACGCCGGCGATCTCGGTGCTCTCGGCGGTCGAGGGGCTGGAGGTGGCGACCCCCCTCTTCTCCCGCTACGTCGTGCCGCTGACGATCGTCATCCTGGTGGCGCTCTTCGCCTTCCAGCGGCGCGGCACCGCCGGCATCGGCGCCGTCTTCGGGCCGATCATGGTCGTCTGGTTCGTGACGATCGGCACCCTCGGGCTCTCCTGGCTGGTGCGCGACCTGCACGTCCTGGCGGCCCTCTCCCCCACCCACGCCGTCGCCTTCTTCATCCGCAACGGCATGCACGGCTTCCTCACCCTGGGGTCGGTCTTCCTGGTGGTGACCGGCGCCGAGGCCCTCTACGCCGACATGGGGCACTTCGGGCGCCGCCCGATCCGCCTCGCCTGGTTCGCCCTCGTCCTGCCCGCGCTCTTCCTCAACTACCTCGGCCAGGGCGTGCTCCTCCTCCAGGAGCCGGCCGCCGCCGACAACCCCTTCTACCGTCTCGCCCCGGACTGGGCGCTCTACCCGCTGGTGGCGCTCGCCACGATGGCCGCAGTGATCGCCTCGCAGGCCCTCATCTCCGGCGCCTTCTCGCTCACCCGCCAGGCGGTCCAGCTCGGCTACACGCCGCGGCTCGACATCGTCCACACCTCGAAGGAGGAGATCGGGCAGATCTACATCCCGGCGGTCAACTGGGTCTTGATGCTGGCGACGATCGGGCTCGTGGTCGGCTTCCGCAAGTCCACGAACCTGGCCGCCGCCTACGGCATCGCGGTGACGCTGACGATGGTCATCACCACGATCCTCGCCTACGCCATCGCGCGCGCCCGCTGGGGGATGCGGCGGGCGGTGGTCCTCCCCATCGTCCTCGTCTTCCTGGCCATCGACCTTGCCTTCTTCGGCGCCAACGCGGTCAAGGTACTGCAGGGCGGGTGGTTCCCGCTGGTCGTCGCCTTCGGCATCTACACCCTGATGTCCACCTGGAAGGCCGGCCGCCAGCTCCTCTCCGAGCGGCTGGCGCGCGGCGCGGTGCCGTTCGAGGAGTTCGTCAAGACGATCCAGCCCGGCTCGCCGCCGCGCGTGCCCGGGACGGCCGTCTTCATGTCGCGGGACCCGCTGGCCACCCCCGCCGCCCTGCTCCACAACCTCAAGCACAACAAGGTGCTGCACGAGCGGGTGGTGCTGCTGACCCTGCTGACCGAGGAGGTCCCCTACGTCGAGCCGCAGGACCGCGTCGAGGTGACCGACCTGGAGAAGGGCTTCTACCGGCTCCTGGCCCGCTACGGCTTCCTGCAGAGCCCGGGGGTGCCGGACGTGCTCGAGCGGGCGCGGGCCAAGGGGCTCGACCTCCAGACCATGCACACCACCTTCTTCCTCTCGCGCGAGACGCTCATCCCGAGCCGCAAGCGCGGCAT